>NZ_JAMYQP010000016.1:0-129401 GCF_040320945.1 Mesorhizobium sp. M0587 | reverse complement strand
CACAACTCCCCTCAGTGTCTCGATCTGGCCGAGGCGTGCTTGAAACGAAAAGGGTCGAGCCGGGTCGACCCCCACTCCGGCCCTTCGGGCCACCTCTCCCCCGATCGACGGGGGAGAGGAAAGGCATCAATGTCCTCGCAAACCTTTCAACACCACCCGGCCAAAGGGCGCGCCCGCGCAGGGCCAGCCGCGTCAGCGGCGGTGCGGCCCGTGAGCGAGAATCAAGCCGCCTTCTTCTTCGGCTGGATTAGGCCGCGCTCGACCAGCAGCTCGGCGATCTGCACCGCGTTGAGCGCCGCGCCCTTGCGCAGATTGTCGGAGACGATCCACATCGACAGGCCGTTGTCGATGGTCGAATCCTCGCGGATGCGCGAAATGAAGGTGGCGTCCTCGCCAGCCGATTCCAGCGGCGTGATGTAACCGCCGTCCTCGCGCTTGTCCAAGACCTGGCAACCCGGCGCATCGCGCAGGATGTCGCGCGCCTCGTCGGCGGTGATCGGCTTTTCGAACTCGATGTTGACCGCTTCCGAATGGCCAATGAACACCGGCACCCGCACGCAGGTCGCCGTCAGCTTGATCTTGGGATCGAGCATCTTCTTGGTCTCGGCGACCATCTTCCACTCTTCCTTGGTAAAACCGTCGTCGAGGAAAACGTCGATATGCGGAATGACGTTGAAAGCGATGCGCTTGGTGAACTTCTTGACGTCGACCGAGTCAGCGACGAACACGGCGCGCGTCTGCGTGAACAGCTCGTCCATGCCTTCCTTGCCGGCGCCCGAGACCGACTGGTAGGTGGCGACGACGACGCGCTTGATGGTGGCCGCGTCATGCAGCGGCTTCAGCGCCACGACGAGCTGCGCCGTCGAGCAGTTCGGGTTGGCGATGATGTTCTTGCGCGTGAATAGCGAGATCGCGTCCGGGTTCACTTCCGGCACGATCAACGGCACGTCCTGGTCGTAACGAAAGGCCGACGAATTATCGATGACGACGCAGCCCTGCTTGCCGATCTTCGGCGACCATTCCTTGGAGACGTTGCCGCCGGCCGACATGATGCAGATGTCGGTGTCGGAAAAATCATATTGGTCGAGAGTCCTGACCTTCAGCGTGCGGTCGCCGAACGACACTTCGGTGCCCTGGCTGCGCCGCGAGGCGAGCGCCACGACTTCGCTTACCGGAAAGCCGCGCTCTTCCAGTATGTTGAGCATTTCCCGGCCCACATTGCCCGTGGCGCCGACTACCGCAACCTTGAAACTCATAAGATCTCCTGTCCCTCTCCGCTCGGTTGTTGGAGAAAACCCGCCGGCCAATGCGGGTTCCGTCCCCCGGGCCGAACCCGGGAGAGGGTGGTTAGGCCAAGGGAATCACACCGTTTTGGTGGTCGTTTTGGCCGTAGTTTTGGTTGAACGCAGGAACGCGTGCGTCGACCGTCCACGAACCACATTGCCATGGCCGGCGAAGTCGAGTGCATAAAGCGCCATCAAAAGGCCGCGCATCGAAACTATCCTGTTCGGTGCCGGCTTTTACGCGCTTTGCGTCGAGAGTCAATCGTGATGCGCGCGCGGTTTCGCGTCGTGCTCTGTACAATGGCTGCCGCACGAAGTACGAACGGCCAAGATTGTTTGGCTGGCGCTGCGCCAGCCCTGGTATGTGCTCCACGATGAGCCCAGAACCCTCCAATTCCGAAAGAGTGAGATGTCCAACTTCGAAGCTATCGTTCCAGCGCTTGCCAGGGCGCTGGAAAAACGCGGCTATTCCGAACTGACGCCAGTACAGAAGGCGGTCCTGGCCCCCGAGCTCGGCCAGGCGGATGCGCTGGTATCGGCGCAGACCGGCTCCGGCAAGACCGTTGCTTTCGGCCTCGCTTTGGCGCCTACCCTTCTGGACGGCGCCGAGCGCTTTGCCCATGCCGCCGCGCCGCTGGCGCTGGCGGTGGCGCCGACGCGGGAGCTGGCGCTGCAGGTGACGCGCGAACTGGAGTGGCTCTACGAGCTGACCGGCGCCACGGTGGCGTCCTGCGTCGGCGGCATGGACATGCGCACCGAGCGGCGCGCGCTGGAGCGCGGCGCCCATATCGTCGTCGGCACGCCCGGCCGGTTGCGCGACCACATCACCCGGCACTCGCTCGACATGTCGGCGCTCAAGGCGGTGGTGCTCGACGAAGCCGACGAGATGCTCGATCTCGGCTTTCGCGAGGACCTCGAATTTATTCTCGACGCAGCCCCGGCCGAGCGCCGCACGCTGATGTTCTCGGCCACCGTGCCGCGCTCGATCGCCACTCTGGCCCAGGGTTACCAGCGCGATGCCGTGCGCATTTCGGCCGCCGGCGAGGAAAAGCAGCATCTCGACATCGAATACCGGGCGTTGAACGTTGCCCAGGCCGACCGCGAGAACGCCATCATCAACGTGTTGCGTTTTTACGAGGCGAAGAACGCGCTGGTGTTCTGCAACACCCGCGCCGCCGTCAACCATCTCACCGCGCGCTTCAACAACCGCAATTTTTCAGTCGTGGCGCTTTCGGGCGAACTCAGCCAGAACGAGCGCAGCCACGCGCTGCAGGCGATGCGTGACGGCCGCGCCAAGGTGTGCATCGCCACCGATGTCGCGGCGCGCGGCATCGACCTGCCCAACCTCGAACTGGTCATCCATGCCGACCTGCCGACCAATCCGGAAACGCTGCTGCACCGCAGCGGCCGCACCGGCCGCGCCGGGCGCAAGGGCGTCAGCGCGCTGATCGTGCCCAACAGCGCCCGCAGGCGCACCGAACGGCTGTTGCAGAACGCCAAATTGACCGCGACATGGGCCAGCCCGCCCTCGGCCGACGACGTGATCCGGCGCGACGACGAGCGCATCCTTGCCGATCCGGCTTTCGAAGCGCCGGTGAAGGATGACGAGCGTGGTTTCATCGACGCGCTTCTCAGCCGGCATGGCGCCGAACAGGTGGCGGCCGCTTTCGTGCGTCAATGCCGCGCCAGCCGCTCGGCGCCCGAGGATCTGATGGAGATCGCGCCGTTCACGCCTTCGCGCGAAAAACTGGGAGGCGAAAAGTTCGCGCACCGCGACGAGGCGCCCAGCCGTCGCGACGATTTCGGCGCCAGCGTCTGGTTCTCGCTGTCGGTCGGACGCCGGCAGAATGCCGAGCCGCGGTGGCTGATCCCGATGCTGTGCCGCACGGGCAGCATCAGTAAGCGCGAGATCGGCGCCATCAAGATGCAGCCGGAAGAGACTTACGTGCAGATCGCCGCCGACTGGGCAGACCGCTTTTTGGCGGCGATCGGTCCCGACCGCAAATTGCAGGGTAACATCGCGGTCAAGCGGCTCGACGGCACGCCCGATTTGTCGCGAGCCGGCTATCAGCCGCCAAGCCCCGACAAGAAACCGCATCGCGGCAAGGCGCCGTTCGACCCCAACGCGCCGAAGCGCAAATTCGAGAAGCGTGCACCGGCATCGGCCGATCAGCGCCCCGCCGGCGCATTCGAGGCAAAGCCATGGGCCAAAAAGCCGGGCAAGCCGAAGTTCGAAAACACCGGCGCACCGAAGCACAAGAAGGCGAAGAAGCGGCCGGACTGATTTCTCGCGGTATTCTGGTTCGTCGGAACGGCGGCTTCAGACAAACAACAGGCCCCGGCTGATGTTGGCCATTAATCGCGAGTGTCGGCGCCGCCCCTCATCGCCCTGCCGGGCACTTCTCCCCGTATAGTGACGGGGAGAAGAGGCTGACCGCAACCTCGGCGCCTATTCTGCAGTGCTGGTGATTGGCGAAACCATTGACGAGAGCAGGAGCGGCGCAACCCGCCCCGTAAGGAATGACGGGCGAATTCAAACCTGAAGCGCTTGCCCGGTCAACTGCGTTTGCCCCTTGCCATTCGCCGGAACTTTGAACAGTCTGGAACGGGGGGCGGCACATGCGCGGCGAAGTGCTTCACTATGACGAGGACCAGGGCTTCGGCTTCATCACCGGAGCCGATGGCAACCGCTACACCTTCACCCGCGAGAACCTGCGCCGGGAAACCGCCATGGCCAGCGGCACGGCCGTCGAGTTCCAGCCGGGCGGCGGTCAGGCGCGGGATGTCTTTTCGATCGCCGGCCTCGCAGCCAGCCCACCTGTCGGTGCTCTCCCGCCGGCCGCCGCACCGACCCGAGCCGGCAATGCACCGGCAGCAGGCGCACCCCGGCCGCAGCATTTCGGCCGGTTCTCGGAGCCCGCTGAATCCACCGGGCTGTGGAGCTATTTCCGGCGCGGCCTGACGCAGAACTACTTCAATTTCGCCGGCCGCGCCCGCCGTAAGGAATATTGGGGCTACTGCCTGTTCTGCACGATCGCGTTGCTGGTGGTTATCGGCATCGGCGTTTTTGCCGATGTCGAGATGGGCAATCTCGACAGCGCCGAGATGCCGGCGGTGACGATCGGGCTTTTCGGCGTCTTCCTGCTGGCCACGGTCTTGCCGGGCCTCGGCATGATCGTCCGGCGTCTGCACGATATCGGCCTGTCGGGTTGGCTGTGCCTGCTTATCCTCGTCCCGACCATAGGCAGCCTGATCATCCTGGTCTTCGCGCTGATCCCGACACAGGCCCGGGAAAACCAGTGGGGACCGGTGCCGGCGGGCGTCAGAGCGTAACGTTGGCGTGCATGTTGCAATTATGGGCAACCCTGAGTAGTATTTGCACGACGCTATGTGAAACGGGGGCGGAGCATGCGCGGCACGGTGTTCCATTATGACGAGGGTCAGGACTACGGTTACATCTACGGATTCGACAGCAAGCGCTATATCTTTTCCCGTATCGATCTGAGCCAGGAACTGCCCCTTGTCAGGGGTGCTCTTGTCGAGTTCCAGCCGGACGACGGCACTGCGCACAACATCGTCGCCGTCGCCCCGACAGCACCGGTGGCAGGCGCCGGTCAGCCACGGCGGCCTGGCCGTCTTGCCGAAGATCGGCCGGCCTACTCCACAGGGCTGTGGGCTTACTTCTGGCGCGCGGTGATTGCGGACTACGCCAATTTCAACGGACGCTCCCGACGCAAGGAATTCTGGGCCTTTTGGCTATTCTACACCTTGGGGATCTTCGCGCTTTTCGGCTTCGGAATACTCGTCGACCTGGCGATCAACGGCTTCGAAACCAACGCGGACAGGACGCCGATTGGGTTCATCGGGTTTATACCCGTCCTGGTTTTCTTTTCGGCATTGATCCTGCCCTGGATTGCGCTCCTCGTGCGGCGTGTGCACGACGCCGGCCTGAGCGGCTGGTTTGCCACGCTCTGCTTCATCCCGGTCATTGGGGGCATCGCCCTGCTAATCTTCGGGCTTATGCCGCCTCAGCTGGGCGAGAATCCTTGGGGACCGGTGCCGGCGGGCGTCAGGGCCTGACCGCCGCCAGCGCCTCGCCCGAAAGCCTGAGAAAGATCTTCTGGCCGTGGCGTTCGGCGCCAAGCCGGTCGTAGAAACGCAGCGCGCCCTCGTTCCAGTCTTCGGTGGTCAGGTCGATCCGGCCGATACCGTTGTGCCGGCAGTGGTCGGCGAGGAAACCGATCAGCGCCCTGCCGACGCCGACGTTGCGGGCACTCTTGCGCACGAACAGATCCTTCAGGAACAGCAGCCGTTCGAGATCGATGCCGGGATGCGCGATCGCCACCGAGGCGAGGCCGCCGACCTCTCCCTCGACGAAGGCAAGCGCGAAATGCGGATAGGCCGGACTTTCCTCGCCAAGCCATTTCCGTGCGGCCGACAGAGCCCGATCGGCAGCAAGAGGCGGCTGCCGGTAGTGCACCGCCATCTCGCACAAGACATCGGCGAGCGCCGGCGCGTCCTCGATCGTCGCCCAGCGGACGTCGATCGCCATGGGATCAGCCCAGGAATTTGGCGATGATCGCGTCGCCCATCTGAACGGTGCCGACCTCGGTCATGCCCGGAGAGAGAATGTCCTTGGTACGAAGGCCTTCGTCGAGCACGGCGGCGATCGCGCTTTCCACGCGGTCGGCTTGATCGACCATGCCGAAGGAATAGCGCAGGCACATGGCGAAGGAGGCGATCATGGCGATCGGGTTGGCGATGCCCTTGCCGGCAATATCCGGCGCCGAGCCGTGCACCGGCTCGTAGAGCGCCTTGCGCTTCTTGGTCTTCACGTCGGGCGCGCCGAGCGAAGCCGAGGGCAGCATACCGATCGAGCCGGTCAGCATGGCGGCGATGTCGGACAGCATGTCGCCAAACAGATTGTCGGTGACGATGACGTCGAACTGTTTTGGCCAGCGCACCAGCTGCATGCCGCCGGCGTCGGCCAGCATGTGGTCGAGCTTGACGTCGGCATATCTGGCCTTGTGGGTCTGGGTGACGACCTCGTTCCACAGCACGCCCGACTTCATGACGTTGCGCTTCTCCATCGAGGTGACGCGGTTTTTGCGGGTCCGCGCCAATTCGAAGGCGACGCCCGAAATGCGCTCGATCTCGAACGTGTCGTAGACCTGCGTGTCAATGCCGCGCTTCTGGCCGTTGCCGAGATCGATGATCTGCTTGGGCTCGCCGAAATAGACGCCGCCGGTCAATTCGCGCACGATCAAGATGTCGAGACCCTCGACCACTTCCTGCTTCAGCGAGGAGGACGCGGCAAGCGCCGGATAGCAGATGGCCGGGCGCAGATTGGCGAACAGCTCCATGTCCTTGCGCAGGCGCAGCAGGCCGGCTTCGGGGCGCACCTCATAGGGCACGGCATCCCATTTCGGGCCACCGACGGCGCCGAACAGCACCGCGTCGGCCGCCATCGCCTTTTCCATGTCGGCATCGGAGATCGCCGCGCCATGCGCATCGTAGGCGCAGCCGCCGACCAGGCCGTCCTCGGTGGTAAAGCCGCTGCCGAGCCTGTCGTTCATGGCTGATATCAGTTTCTTGACCTCGGCCATGGCCTCCGGACCGATGCCGTCGCCGGCGAGCAGGAAAAGATGCTTCGTTGCCATGGAAAAACCGTCCCAGAAAGAATTGAACCGCGGCCTTGCTAAACGCCAAGCGGTTGCGACGCAAGGGGACGAAGAACGCTGCGATGAAGGACAACCCCATTCGTTGGCGTTCCTTCGCGCCCCTCTCTGCCCTGCCGGGCATCTCCCCCACGAGGGGGGAGATCGGCAGTTCATCGTCTTACTGCTCCTACAGCCTAGACAATTGGCGAAGGCGGCTGAGTGCGTAATCTCCCCCCTTGAGGGGGAGATGGCCGGCAGGCCAGAGGGGGGCGCTGTCCCGCCAACATCTCCAGATCTGCAGTCGCCTCGGCGGTTTGCAGATATTCACCGATGCGAGAGAATGTTGACCAGCCGGCCGAATGGGTCGCGGACATAGAAGCGCCGCACGCCCCAGGGTTCGTCGGCCGGTCCGTATTCGATGGCGAAGCCGGCCG
Source organism: Mesorhizobium sp. M0587 (assembly GCF_040320945.1). Lineage (NCBI taxonomy): Bacteria > Pseudomonadati > Pseudomonadota > Alphaproteobacteria > Hyphomicrobiales > Phyllobacteriaceae > Mesorhizobium > Mesorhizobium sp. M0587. The sequence goes on along the minus strand of NZ_JAMYQP010000016.1, from coordinate 122,024 downwards.
CCTTCATGGCTTCGAGCGCCGCATCGACATCGTCGACCTCGATCGACAGGTCCGGCACCGGCGTGCCCGAGCCGCCTTGCGCCATGAAGCTGATCTGCACGTTCATTTTTTCTTGCGAGCCGTAGGTGGCGATCCAGCCAAGGTCCATCAGCAGATCGAGGCCGAGCACGTCCTGGTAGAAGCGCTTCGCCGCCGCGATGTCCTGTGTGCCTATGTTTGCAACGATGCGTCGGACTTTCATGGCACGGAACCTCAGATTGTGCGCCGCAGCGCGGTCACCTCGATCTCGATCTTCATTTCCGGTTTGTTGAGCTGGCAGACGATCATCGTCGCCGCCGGCCTGATCTCGCCGAACGCCTCGCCGAGAATGGGGAAGACCATATCGACGAAGGCCTGGTCGGTGACATAGTAGTGCGCGCGCACCACGTCGGCCATGGCGAAGCCGCCGTCCTGCAACGCCTTGGCGATGGTCGCCAGGCAATTGCGCGTCTGCGCCTCGACCGTGTCCGGCATGGTCATCGTCGCGTAATCGTAGCCGGTCGTCCCGGACACGAAACACCAGTCGCCCTGCACCACGGCGCGCGAATAGCCGGCGGTCTTTTCGAATGGCGACCCGGTGGAGATAAGTTTTCGCATGGGTCCTCGCAGGATTACCTTGTCGATGTCGGCGCGACGGATCGCGGCCTATGTTCCTAATTCGGCGACTCCAGCGCCTTGTCCAGCGCTTCCTTCACGTCGGCCGGCCATGTTGCCACTGGCGGCCAGGCGTCCGGTTCGGGCTTGTCGCCGCGGCGGGCGAAATAGAGCTTGTGCCGGGCCGGGTCGACCGCCATGAAGCCGTCATTGCCGCCGCAGTCATGCGGCACGCAGCCGCTGGCGTAGAAGGCGCCCGACGCCGTCTTTTCGGTGCCGCCGCCGACCAGCAGGCTGGTCGCCATATCGGGCATGTCCTTACCGAGTAGTTTTTCGGCTTCCCTGTAGACAGCTGCGTTGTGGAAAGCATCGATGATGTTCTGGAACTTTCCCGGATCGATGTCTTTCCAGTCGGTGCCGGGCTCCGGCATATAGGTCAGATTGCCCGAGATCGTCAGCCCGTCGGCCGGCGACCATTGCAAGGCCGGCTTTGCATCGCCCGGCAACAGATAGGGCACGAAATAGATGGCGCTATCGGAAACCGCCGATGGCGGTGCGCCGCACTCGTCCTGCTCGACCGTCGTGCTCTGGATGGTGCCGCTTTCCGGCTTCCAGACGATCACCGTGGCCGGTCCGCACTGATTACCGCCGTCGCCGACATCGAACAGCGCCACTTTCATGCCGCCAACCTCCACGATCTTGTCGAAGAAGACATCGTAATTGCTGGCCAGCTGCTGGCCGTCATAGGCCAGCACCTTCTCGCCATCCTGCTCCGGCTGGGTGATGGTCAGCTGGCCGCCCTCGAACGGCACGGGCGCTTGGCGATCGTCATCGGATGCATCGGCGGCGTCCGTTGCCTGATCCGCCGCTGGCTTTTCGGCCGTTGGCGTCTGCTGCGCGGCCGGCGTCTGCGTCTGCGCGTGGGCGCCCGCGATAGACAGCAAGACAAGAGCCAGCCCGCAAGCGCCGGCAACAAGCGAACGTGTCATGATGATCCTCCGTTTCGTCGGATCATAGCCGGTCGCCGCGGAAACGGAACACCGGTTGCTCTTGGAACGGTCCGGGTGTGTTGAGCCTGTCAGGCCCAGGGGCGCTGTTCGGCGTTCTTCTTCTCGAACGAAGCGATGGCGCCGGCCTTTTCCATGGTCAGGCCGATGTCGTCGAGGCCGTTGAGCAGGCAGTGGCGCTTGAAGTCGTCGAGATCGAATTTGACCACGCCGCCGTCGGGGCCGCGGATCTCCTTGGCTTCGAGGTCGACCGACACCGTCGCGTTCGAGCCGCGCGAGGCGTCGTCCATCAGCTTTTCGAGGTCCTCGGGGCTGACGGTGATCGGCAGCACGCCGTTCTTGAAGCAGTTGTTGTAAAAAATGTCGGCGAACGAGGTCGAGATGACGCAGCGGATGCCGAAGTCGAGCAGCGCCCATGGCGCGTGTTCGCGCGACGAGCCGCAGCCGAAATTGTCGCCGGCGACCAGGATCTGCGCCTTGCGGTAGGCCGGCTTGTTGAGCACGAAATCCGGATTTTCCGAACCGTCGTCATTGTAGCGCATTTCGGCGAACAGGCCGGTGCCGAGCCCGGTGCGCTTGATCGTCTTGAGATAATCCTTCGGGATGATCATGTCGGTGTCGACATTGACGATCGGCATCGGGGCGGCGACGCCGGTGAGCTTGGTGAATTTTTCCATGGCTTTTGCCCGTGTTTTCGTTGCGGGGAATTTGCTGAGGCCGGTTTACACAAAGCCGCGGGCAAATAAAAGGCAATCGTTTGTGCGTGCCGGCACAAGCCCCGCCACGCGAAACGGCTTCGAATTCGCCTCCCGGTGGTGCAGCGGCGCGGCGCCGAAGCTGTCCGCCTCAAATCACGTTTAATTCCCGGAACGCCCGCCCCTCGGCCACGCGCCCATAGCCAAACGCGGAGCAATCGACAGTGCGGTAGCCGCCATGGACGATCAGCTCGGCCAGCGCCTTGCCCACCGCCGGTGCCTGCTGCAGGCCGTGGCCGGAAAAGCCGTTGGCGAACAGGAAGTTGCCGACTTCGGGATGCGGGCCGATCACCGCGTTCTGGTCGAGCGTATTGTAGTCGTAATGGCCGGCCCAGGCACGTGTCGGCTTGATCGCCTCGAAGGCTGGAATGCGGGTCGCCAGCACCGGCCAAATCACCTCTTCGAACAACGGCCAGTCGACCTCGAAATCCTGGGGATCGGCGGGGCCGTCGCTCTCTTCCGGCTCGGCGCCGCCGGTGATGTAGACCGAGCCTTCCGGCCTGACATAGATGCCCGAGGGGTCGACGAGCAGCGGCATATCGGCGTATTTCTCGCGCGCCTCGAAGACGAAGACGTTGCGCTTGCGCGGCTCGACCGGCAGCGCCAGCCCGGCAAGAGCAGCCACCTTGCCGGCATTCGGCCCGGCGGCGTTGATGATGGTTCCAGCCTGTAAAGTCTCGCCATTGTCGAGGCTGACGCCAGTGACGCGGTCGCCCTGCCGCTCGATGCCGGTGACATCGGCGGTAATGAAATCGATCTTCTTCTGCCGCAATGCCTTGCGGAACAGCATCAGCATCGCATGCGCGTCGAACCAGCCCTCGCCACTGCGGCCATAGGCGCCGGCGGTGATGCCCTCGGCCGACAGCCACGAGAAGCGGCGCACCAGCGCATCGGCGTCCTCGAGCACGATATCGGCGCCCTCGGCCATCTGCGCGTCGTGGTTTGCCTTGAGGATCGGCAAACCGTTCTCGCCGGCCAGGATGAGATAGCCGCCCTCGCGAAAGCCGATATCGGCGTCAGTGCCGAACTCTTCCGTCAGCCGCCGGAACAGTTTTAGCGTGAACTGCGACAGGCGGATGTTTTCGGGGATCGAAAACTGCTGGCGGATGGAGGCGCAGGACAATGTCGTTGCCGCATGAGCGAATTGCGGATCGCGCTCGACCAGCGCGATCGAGCCGGAATAACCTTCCTCGCGCAGATAGTAGGCGATCGAGGAACCGACGATGGCCCCGCCGATGATGACAATGTCGTAGCGCACTCTTTGCTTCTCCAAGCCTGGTTTCACACAACCGGCAAAATGATCTCGAAGCGCGTGCCGCGTTCGGAGTCAACCAGCCTGATCGTACCATCATGCGCTTTCAGGAGGGCCAGTACGATGCCGAGGCCCATGCCGGTGCCACCGGAATCACGCCGTGTGGTGAAAAATGGCTCGAAGATGCGCGTCCGGTTGCTCGGCGAAATGCCGGCGCCGTCGTCGCCGACCAGGATGGTCGCTCTGCCTTCGGCGCTGGCCGCTGTGACCGAAACCAGGGTCGAACCGTGGCGGGCCGAATTATCGATGAGATTGGCAAGCACGATCACCGCGTTCTCGGCCGATATGCGCAAGCCGATATCGCCGCCGGCCTCGACGCGAACCGCCAGCCTGTTATCGACGGGCAGCAGCGCCAGTGCCGCACCGATCGAAGTGCTTTCGCCGCTCGGCGCAAGGTTTTCGGCACGTGCCAGGTCGAGCAGCCGACGGACCAGCAGATTGAGCCGTCCGGCATCGGTGACGATATTGTTGGAGAAGCGCCGCCGCTCCGTATCATCCATCGCCGCTCCGGAATCGCGCATCAGCTCGGCCGCGCCCTGGATCGCCGCCAGCGGCGATTTGAGCTCGTGCGAGACATGGGTGGCAAAGGTCTGGATGCTGTCCGAGCGCGCCTGCAGCTTTTCCGCCATGTCGAGGAAGGCGGCGGAAAGCTCGGCCATTTCATATGTGCCGTGGTGGTCGAGCGGCCTGATCGCACCGCGCTCGCCGGCGGCGATGCGCCGCGTGCGGTCGATCAGCGCATAGATCGGCCGGCTGACGGTTCGCAGGAAGACGAGGCCGATGAACAGCGTGCCGCCGAGGATGGCGATCGCCGCCAAGGTCACCTTGCCGCGCTCGCCATAGAGATGTTTCATGATGTTGTTCGGTGTTCGCGACACATAGACCACGCCAGCGACCTGACCATTGACGGCCACCGGGAGGGCGACGAAGACCCGCACCTTGGTGCCGCGGCTGACCGAATAGAGCGGTGGCGCCGGCTGGTCGGGGATGCGCAGCCTGAGCGCACTGGCATAGTGGCCGGCAAGTGCGGCCCGCACCTCCTCGACCTCGCCGAGCGACTGCCCGACCTCGCCACGTCCGGCAATGACGACGCCCGTGGGGTCGAGCAGCCGGAAGCCGGCCAGCGTGGTTTTCTGCGTGGCGTCGAGTATGCCGGACAGGCGCGCGCCGATCGCCGCGAAGGGCGGATCGGGAATCGCGGCCATCGCCGCGGGCCGGGTCGGAAGCACGGTATCCGAGGCGAGATCGAGACGCGGCTCGATCGGCCGGTAGTCGGGAGTGGCGCTCCGGCTCGGGTTCGCCTGCGGCATCGGGACGCCGAGCTTCTCCGGCGGGATGCCGGCATCGCGCACATCCCGCGCATAGATGGCGGCGATGGCAGCCCCTTGCGCGATCAGCTCCGCCTCGGTCTGCCGGATCAGCTGGTTTTCGTAGAGCCGGAAGAAGAACAGGCCGACCAGCGGCAGGGCCATGACCATGACCAGGATGGCGACGACGACCGTGGCGAGGCGAGGCCGCCATTTGCGGCCGATCCATTTGTGCGAGGCCGTCAGCCGCATCGGCCGAGCCGGAAGCCGACGCCGTGCACCGTCTCGATGGCATCCAGGCAGCCCACCGCCGCCAGCTTGGCGCGGATGTTGCGGATATGGCTGTCGACCGTGCGGCCGGCGACATGGATGTTGGCGGCATAGGCGCTGGCCATCACCGCGTCGCGGTCGAGCACATGCGTCGGCCGCGCCAGAAATCCCTTCAGGATCGGAATTCTATCCCCGTCAGCGCAAGTGGCCTGCCGTCGAAACTTGCGGCATGGCTGGCCGGCGCCAAGGCGAGTTTTCCCTGCGCGAACTGCCTGTCCTTGGCCTGTTCCGGCGGCATTGGGCGGGCGCGCCGCAGGATGACATTGACGCGGGCGACCAGCTCGCGCGGGCTGAACGGTTTCGTCACATAGTCGTCGCCGCCCATTTCGAGCCCGAGGATGCGGTCGATTTCTTCATCTCGCGCGGACAGGAACAGCACCGGCACGTCGGATGTGTGGCGCAGCCGCCGGCAGACCTCCAGCCCGTCCATCTCCGGCATGCCGATGTCGAGCACCACAAGGTCGGGCGTGCGCCGTTCGATCGCCCGCAGAGCGGCAGCGCCATCGGGAACGGCAGCCGTGCTCATGCCGGCCTTTTCCAGCGCAAAGCAGATCACTTCGCGGATATGCGGATCATCGTCGGCGACAAGGATGTGATGCGGCATGGATCAGCGGCCCGGCCCGTAAGGTTCGATATGCTGAGGAACCACGAGCGGCCCCTTGGTGTCGAGAGTGCGCTTGAGCCGCCGGTCGCGAAAGCTCCAGGCGCGCCAGTTTTCCTGGATGGCGCGATACCGGCCTTCGTCGCTGCTACGCAGGCCTGCGAGTTGACGGAAGGCCGGATCGTCGGCGGCAGCCGTCCTCCCCTGATGACCGAGGAAGCGATCGAGAGCCGGAAACGCGCCCGGGCCAAGCGAGCGCAGATACCAGGCGTCGAGGGGAATGCCCTGGCCGGTCATTTCGAGGGAATGGTCGACATTGTAATTGGCGATCAGCGCGGCGAAGTTCATGAAGCAGCAGGCATAAAGCGTCACCGAAAACGTCAGAAGATTGGCGGACAACAGCCACTCATTGGATTTGCGAAGTGCGATGCGGGCGATGATCAGGGCAAGCCCGGCCGCCACCAGCCCCATCCAGACGAAAGCGGCGACGCGCAGATAGGTCAGGGAATAGATGCCGATATAGAGATCGAGCCGCAGGATCGACGAGATGACGAGCATGATGTTCTGCGCGACCCAGGCATAGACCAGCCGGCGGATGAGCGGATCGGCTGATGCCGCACTTTCGGGCCGCAGCGCCGACAGCACGAAGCCGGCGGCAAGCAGGGCGGTGACGATCAAGGGATAGGCGCCGCGATGCGCATAGGCGGCATAGGTCAGCCCGTTGGGAAGAGTGACTCCGCCCCAGAGGTAGGTGGCATCGAGCGCGGTCTGCAGCGCAAACAACGTATTGAAGATAACAAGCGCGCGAAGGATGGCGGGTTTGCCGAACAGGATGTCCTCGATCGTGGTGACGGTCGCCTTTGATCGAGCGCTGATAGCGATCGCCGTCGGCGCACGCGGGATACGGCGGAACAGGCGCGGCAAGCGTGGCCGCAGAAACGCCCAGACGCCGACGAGCACGAAAAGCCAGAAGGCAAGCCGCGCGAGCTGGATGAGATCGAGCAGCTTCAGCAGGTCGATCAGCGACAACCAATAATCGATGACCGGATTGGCGGCGCCGAACAGCGCCAGGAAGACGGCGCCCAATGTCAACGGCATCGCCCAGACGGCGATCGCCGCCAGCCGGACGCGGCGCCGGCTGAACCGGCGCGCCGTCTTGCGCCAGCGGATGAAATCGGCGGCGAACCGGAACGGCATCGCCAGCAGGAAAAGCGCGATCTGGCCGGCAATGCCGGCAGTGCGGTGTCGCAACCGCCCGCCGAGCGAAAGCGCGAAGACGATCATGGCAACAAGCGCTGTTGACACCGACAAGGCGCTTACAGTCTCGGCAAGCGGCAGCAATGCAACAAGCAGCGCAAGGGGCTTGGTCCAGAGCCTGCCGTCGCTGAAGGCTGCTGGATGCACAGCCACGACCGCGGCGGCAATCAGCATGGCGAACAGGAAAACCGTGATGCCGACGGGCTGGCCGTAGAACAGAAAATCCGCAAGTGCTGCCAGCAGCACGGCGGAACCGAGGCGGCTGCAATAGCTCGGCGGGGCGGTGAACAAGGATGTCATGACCTGGTCTTCCCCGTGGCTTGCAACCGGATGATCGGCGGGCGCTTGCGGGCAATGGCTGAGATCGCGGGTTTCGCTGGCGGCGGATCGATCAGCCACCAGCTTTCGCCGCGCAGCCGGCAAGGCAGGGACCAACGGTGTTTTGCTCGCTTTTGCATGCCGCCTGTCTCGCAGGCGGGCAGGGAAGCGATGCGGCGGATCCGAGGAGGTTTTCCGCAAGCCTGTGCAGTTTTCGTGCAAAGACCAAAGCTGCCGATCTCCCCACTTGTGGGGGAAGGATCGAGGCTTCATTCCAGTTCAGGTTCCTCTCCCCCGTCGATCGGGGGAGAGGTGGCTCGGCGAAGCCGAGACGGAGTGGGGGTCGACCGTTCATCCACTGATTGCCGCTTGCCTGGAGTTTTCTTGCTCGCCGGGTTTGTGTCTGTCTTGCGGCTGCTGCGCGTTGGGCGAATGGCTTCCCCCACTCCGTCGCTGCTTCGCAGCGCCACCTCTCCCCCCTCCGGAGGGAGAGGAAGGGCACCAACGTTGGCGAGCCCGCGCTTTTCCTCTCCCCTCCCGCACGCTTGCCTCCACCCGCCACAGGCGGCATAGATCCGATATGACCGATACCTACCGCCCGCGCCGCTCGGTGCTCTATATCCCAGCCTCCAGCGACAAGGCGCTGGCCAAGATCGCGCAGCTTTCCTGCGACGTGATCGTCATCGACCTCGAGGATGCCGTCACCCCGGCCGACAAGATCGCCGCCCGCGAAAAGCTGGCGGGGATTTTCGCCGCCCGTCCAGTTGCCAGCCACATTAGCCGCGGTTGCGAGATGATCGTGCGTGTCAACGCGATGGCCAGCGAATGGGGCGCCGCCGACTTGCTGGCCGCCGCCAACTGCGAGCCGGACGGCATTCTTTTGCCCAAGGTCGACACGCCGCGCGACCTGCTCGAGGCCGGCGATGTGCTCGATGATAATTTTGCTCCGGACAGCGTGAAATTGTGGGCGATGATCGAGACGCCCAAGGCGCTGCTCAACATCGGCGCCATTGCCGAACTTGGTCGCGACCCAGCATCCAGATTGGCTTGTTTCGTTGCCGGAACGAACGATCTGGTCAAGGACACCGGCGTGCTGGCGACGCCCGACCGCCGCTATATCGTGCCGTGGCTGATGCAGATGGTGCTGGCCGCGCGGGCCGGCGGTATCGACATGCTCGACGGCGTCTCCAACGATTTCCGCGACCTCGATGCTTTCGCCCGCGAATGCACGGAAGCCGCCGCCATGGGCTTCGACGGCAAGACCCTTATCCATCCGGCCCAGATCGAAGCCGCCAACCGCGCCTTCGCGCCATCGGCGGAGGCGGTGGCCGAGGCGCGCCTGGTGAAAGACGCCTTTGCGCTTCCGGAGAACAGCGGCAAAGCTGTGCTTGCGCTGAATGGCAGGATGGTCGAGCGGCTGCATCTGGTGCAGGCCGAAAAACTGCTGGCGAAGGCGGCCGCCATCGGCCAATGATTGAGCATGAAAACGGCAATCGGTTTTCGGAACAGATCATGCTCGACCCAAGGCCGCTCGTTCTTCACGACAGGGACTGAAAAATGAAACTCTACCGCTTTCTGACCGCCCAGGACGATGCCAGCTTCTGCCACAAGGTGACGGCGGCGCTGAACAAGGGCTGGCACCTGTTCGGCTCGCCGACCTATGCCTATGACAAGAAAGCCAAGTCCATGCGCTGCGGCCAGGCGGTGGTCAAGGATGTCGAGGGTCAGGAATACGGGCCGGATACCAAGCTTAGCGATTGGTAGCTTTCGCTGAAGCTTAGGACCTTATTCCACCGCCTCTTCGATCTTCTCCATATCATCGTCCGACAGGCCGAAATGATGCCCGATCTCGTGGATCAGCACATGGGTAACGATGTCGCCCAGCGTCTCTTCGTTTTCGGCCCAGTAGTCGAGCATGGCGCGGCGATAGAGCGTGATGCGGTTCGGGCCTTCGCCGGTCTGCGGGTTCCAGCGCTCGGCAATGCCGCGCCCCTCGAATAGGCCGAGCAGGTCAAACGGCGTTTCCAGCGACAGATCGTCCATGATTTCGTCGGTCGGGAATTCGGCGATCTGAATGACGATCTCGCCGGTCAGCTTGCGAAAATCCTCCGGCAGATGGGCGTAGGCCTCCAGCGCCAGGAACTCCATTTCCTCCATCGAAGGCGAAAGCTCGTCGTGCCAGGTGCGTGTTTTGTAGATGCGGGCCATGCGGTGTCCTTTGATCCGGCATATAGGCTTTCAGGCCGGACTCGGCAAATGACGCGGCTGATGCACCCGCAGCCTGCACGCCAACAGGAATAAATTCTTCAGGACTCTGCTTGACTCTTCCGGCGCCCTCTGGAATCTATAGGGAACATAACAGGAACAATTGAGTGGAAGCTGACCGTCATGGCGATGACCGCCGTGGCGCGGGAGACTGTTTTTGCCCTGCGCCGCCAGATCGCGAAAATCGAGGGAACGCTGCCCGAGCGCCTGCAGGTGCCGGCCGGCGCGAACCCTGATGCCGATGCCAACAGCGATGTCACAATCGTCCGGCGCGGCGTGGCGGCGGCCTTGCCGGATGCGTTCCTGCCCAGCGGCGTCGAGCGGCTCGATGCCGCCCTGAGCGGTGGTTTGCCGAAAGCCGCCTTGAGCGAAATCCATGGCACACAAACCCGCGACGCCGGAGCCGTCGCCGGTTTCGCGCTGTCGCTCACCAGCCTGATCCTCAGGCAGGCACAAGGACTGCCGGTGCTGTGGATCGGCACCACGGAGATTTTCCGGGAGGCGGGCTTTCCCTACGCAAAAGGGCTTCATGCCTCGTTCGGCATCCAGCCGGAGCAATTGCTGTTCTCCGAAGCGCCAAGACTTGTCGATGCCCTGTGGATCGCCGAGGAGGCCGCCCGCATGACGGCGCTTGCCGCCGTCATCCTTGAAATCCGCGGCAATCCGCAGCGGCTGGACCTGACCGCGACGCGCCGGCTGCATGCCCGTGCGCAGGCGGCCGGCCGGCCGGTGTTCCTGTTGCGGCAGGCATCCGAGCCCGAACCGACGGCGGCGCCCGTCCGCCTCATCGTCGCGTCGGCGCCGGCAGTGCCGCGCGACACGGTCGCCGGGCCGCTTGCCGGCTCGATCGGCCGCCCGGCCTTTACCATCACCATCGGCAAGAGCCGCACGGCCCTGCCCGGACAATTCACACTGGAGTGGAACCCCGATGAACGCGCATTCGACGAAAGAAGGGACGAGGAAGGACGGAGGGAACGCGCCCAGAAAGAATGGGCAGAGAATCCTGTCCCTGTGGTTTCCCTATCTGGCAGTGGAAAGGATCCTGCGGCAGCGTCTGGGGCGATCCTGGCGTTCCCGGCCGTCGGATCATCTTCCGCTGGTGATCAGTCACCGCCAAGGGAACGCGCAGCGCATTTCAGCCCTCGACGAGCGGGCTGAGGCGCTGCACCTGAAGCGCGACATGGGCATTGCCGATGCACGCGCCATGCATCCGTCGATCGACGTCGCCGAAGCCGATCCGGAGGCCGACCGCCGCCTTCTCGAAGGCCTTGCCGACTGGTGCGACCGCTACACGCCGCTGGTGGCGCTGGACGCAACCGACGGCTTGTTTCTCGACGTCACCGGCTGCACCCATCTTTTCGGTGGTGAGCGCGCCATGCTGGACGACATCCTGTCGCGCTTCTTCCATCAGGGTTTCGATGTCCGCGCCGGGCTTGCCGCGACACCGGGCGCGGCCTGGGCGGCGGCACGCTTCTCCGGTGACCGCATCGTCGATAGCGGCGAGGAGGAAGCGCTGCTCGCACCCTTGCCGCTGGCCGCGTTGCGCATCGAACCAGCGATCCGCACCAGCCTGGAAAGCGTCGGCCTGCGCACGGCGGGCGCCGTTATGGCGGCGCCGCGCGCGCCACTCGCCCGCCGCTTCGGCGCCTCGCTGCTTTTGCGCCTCGACCAGGCGCTTGGCCATCTCGACGAAGCGGTGTCGCCGCGCCTTCCCGTCGCGCCGCTTTCGGTCGAACGCCATTTGGCCGAGCCCGTCACCCTGACCGAGGATATCGAGCGGCTGGTGGGCATGCTGGCGGCGACATTGAAGACCGACCTCGAGCGTCGCGGCGAAGGTGCCAGGACGCTGGCGCTGCTGCTCTTCCGCGTCGACGGCGCCGTCAGCCGCATCGCGCTTGGCACCTCGCGGCCGATGCGCGAACCCATGCTGATCCAGAAGCTGTTTCATGAACGGCTGGCCGCGCTCGAACAGGATATCGATGCCGGCTACGGCTTCGACCTGGTACGGCTTTCGGTGCTGTCGGCCGCCGCCTTCGACATGCAGCAGGCCGACCTTGCCGGCGAGGTGACCGACGACGGCGCCGATATCGCGCTGTTCGCCGACCGCATCCGCGCCCGGCTCGGCGAGGGCGCGGTTCTCAGGCCGGTCGTCGTCGAAAGCCATCTGCCGGAACGCGCCGTCGTCACGATCCCCTTCACCGAAGCCCCGCGCCGCACCACGCCGCCGAAAAAGCCGGACAGGATACAGGCACCCACGACTATCTTCCCGCCGGAGCGGCCGATCCGGCTTTTCCGCTCGCCCGAACCCATCGAGGTGCCGGTCACCGAAATGCCTGAGGGGCCGCCGCTGAACTTCCGTTGGCGGCGCGCGCTCTACCGGGTGACGCGTGCCGAAGGGCCGGAGCGCATCGCCGCCGAATGGTGGCGCGAGGCGCCAAGCGACGAAGCGGCATCGACGCGCGATTATTTCCGCATCGAGGATGCCGACGGCCGCCGCTACTGGCTTTACCGGCAAGGCCTTTACGGCGGTTCGCAGCTGCCGCCGCGCTGGTTCCTGCATGGGGTTTTCGCATGAACGCGCTGGCCGTCATTCCCTATGCCGAATTCGGCATCCAGTCGAATTTCTCCTTCCTGCGCGGCGCCTCCAAGCCGGAGGAGCTGGTGGTCGCGGCCAAGCTTCTGGGCTTTTCAGCGATCGGGCTCGCCGACCGCAACACGGTGGCGGGCGTGGTACGCGCCTGGCAGCAGGCCAAGGTCGAAAAACTCTCCTATCATCCCGGCTGCCGGCTGGTTTTCTGCGACGGCACACCCGACATCCTCGCCTATCCGCAGGACCGCAAGGGCTGGGGACATCTGTGCCGCATGCTCACCCAAGCCAATCTGCGCGATGAAACCGAGAAGGGCGCCACGCTTCTCCAGCGCGGCGACCTCTTCGAATGGGGAGACCTGATGTCGTTGGCGGTCCTGCCCAACCTGACGGCGGGCGCGGAAGATGTCCTCGACCTGCTCCGCGAACTCAGGGACCGCTTCGGCAGGAGCCTGCGCCTTGGCGTCTCGCCCGATTATGCCGGCAATGACCGTTTCCGGGTCGAGCAGGCGGCGGCGATGGCCGAGAGTGCCGGCATCCCGCTGATGGCGACCAACGACGTCCTCTACCACACGGCCGAACGGCGTCCGTTGCAGGACGTGCTGACCGCGATCCGCCTCAACACGCCCGTCGCCGAGGTCGGGTTGCAGCTGGCCGCCAATGCCGAGCGCCACCTGAAGCCGCCCCTGGAAATGGCGCGCCTGTTCCGCCGGCATCCGCAGGCGTTGGCCGAGACGCTGCGTTTCGGGGAAGAGTTGACCTTCTCGCTCAGCGATCTCCAGTACAATTATCCCGATGAGCCGACGGAATCCGGCCTCGGGCCGCAGGCCGAACTGGCAAGATTGGCAAGGGAAGGAGCGGTCAACCGCTATCCGGCCGGTGTCCCCGAATCCGTGACGAAGCGCATCGAGGAAGAGCTCGCTCTGATCGAGCGCCTCAACTACGCCCGCTATTTCCTGACCGTCTACGACATCGTCAAGTTCGCCCGCAGCCAGGACATTCTCTGCCAAGGCCGTGGGTCGGCCGCCAATTCGGTCGTTTGCTTCTGCATCGGCATCACCGAAGTGGGACCGGAGAAAATCAATTCGCTTTTTGAGCGCTTCATTTCCGAGGAGAGAAACGAGCCGCCTGACATCGACGTCGATTTCGAGCACGAAAAACGCGAAACCGTCATCCAGTACATCTACGAGAAATACAGCGGCAAGCGCACGGCCCTTGCGGCAGCCGTCATCAGCTATCGCGGCCGCTCGGCGCTACGCGAAGTGTCCAAAGCGATGGGCTTGTCCGAGGATGTCAGGGCGTCACTGTCCGGCTCGATCTGGGGTTGGTCGACCTCGGAGCTTGGCGAGAAGGAAGCCCGGGCCGGAGGGCTCGATCGGAGCGATCCCATATCGCGGCATGTGATGGAACGGGCCAACGAGATCATGGGCTTTCCCCGTCACCTCTCCCAGCATGTCGGCGGCTTCGTCATCACCAGGGACCGGCTCGACGAGATCGTGCCCATCGTCAAGACGGCGATGGACGAGCGCAAGATGGTCGAATGGGACAAGGATGATCTCGACGCGGTCAAGATCCTGAAAGTGGACGTGCTGGCGCTCGGCATGCTGACCTGCCTGAAGCGCGCCTTCACTTTGCTCACGAACCACTATCCGAAGGCAAGGGACCCGTATGGACAACCCTATGTGCTCGCCACCTTGCCGGACGAGGACTCTCGCGTCTATGACATGATCTGCCGCGCCGACACGCTCGGCGTCTTCCAGATCGAATCCCGCGCCCAGATGTCAATGCTGCCACGGCTCAGGCCGCGCGAGTTCTACGACCTCGTCATCGAAGTCGCGATCGTGCGCCCAGGCCCGATTCAGGGTGACATGGTCCACCCTTATCTGCGCCGCCGGCAAGGCAAGGAAGAGGCCGAGTATCAAAAGCCGGAGCTGAAAGCGATCCTCGGCAAGACGCTTGGCGTGCCGCTGTTTCAGGAACAGGCGATGAATATCGCCATCGTCGCCGGTGGTTTCAAACCTGGCGAGGCTGACGAATTGCGCCGCGCCATGGCCACCTTCAAGCGCACCGGCACGATCGGCAATTACCGGCGGCGCATGATCGACGGCATGGTCGGCAAGGGCTACACCAAGGACTTCGCCGAGCGCTGCTTCAAGCAGATCGAGGGCTTTGGCGAATATGGCTTTCCCGAAAGCCATGCCGCCTCCTTCGCGCTGCTCGTCTATGCCTCCTGCTGGTTCAAGACCTTCTATCCCGACGTGTTCTGCGCCGCGATCCTGAATTCGCAGCCCATGGGTTTCTACCAGCCGGCCCAGCTCGTGCGCGACGCGCGCGACCATGGCGTCGATATCCGCGACGTCGACGTCAACTTCTCCGTCTGGGATTGCACCTTGGAAAAGGCGCCTTTCGACCCGGCCAGGATCCTTCCGCGCCATGCCGAAATGCGCGGTGTCATCGCAACGGATCACGCGCTGCGGCTCGGCTTCCGCCAGGTCAAGGGCCTGTCCGAGGAACGCATGGGGCTGTTCGTCGAACGGCGCGGCTCAGGCTACGAATCCGTCAGGGACGTCTGGCTGCGCTCCGGCCTCGATGTCGGCGAGATCGAGAGGCTGGCGCAGGCCGACGCCTTTCGCTCGCTTGGCCTCGACCGCCGCGAGGCCTTGTGGGCGGTGCGCGCGCTCGATGGCAAGAGTGCCGCCGAGAAGCTGCCGCTGTTCGACCAGCCGGCGCTACGCCTGCGCGAGCTGGAGCCTGAGACCAGGCTGCCGCAAATGCCTCTAGGCGAGCATGTCATCCACGACTACCGTTCGCTCGGCCTGTCCTTGAAGGCGCATCCGGTGGCGTTCCTGCGCGAGCGGCTCGACCGGGCCGGCGTCACGCCCAATGCCAACCTTCATTCGGTGCGCGACGGCAGGCGGGTCTCCGTCGCCGGGCTCGTGCTGGTGCGGCAGCGCCCCGGCAAGGGCAATGCGATCTTCCTGACGCTGGAGGACGACAAGGCCGTCGCCAATGTCATTTTCTGGCAAAGAACCTTCGACCGCTACCGGCCCATCGTCATGGGCGCGCGGTTCGTCCGCGTCACCGGCAAGCTGCAGTCGGAATCGGGTGTCGTCCACATCGTCGCCGAGAAGATAGAGGATCTGACGCCCTGGCTGACCGTGCTTCTGGAGAAGGTCGGCGCGGCCGGGCTGCCGGTCGCCGGTGCTCCTGGACACCCAGAGAGGCAAGAGGGGCCGGATCGCTCCGGTCGATCCGCGACACGGAGCGCACCGATCCGGCAGGATTTGGCGACGCTGTCGGAAGAAGCGGAAATGGTGATGCCCAAGGGGCGCAATTTTCAGTAGGTCTGCGTTCCGCGCCGAGGAATCCAGGGATGACGAAGTGGTGGGTGGCTCTCCTGCTCAAGACGACCCGCTCAAACGTGGCGGCGACAACACGTCCTCGGCCGAAATGGCCCGTGCCTCCGATGGCAGCATGATCGGGATGCCGTCGCGCACCGGATAGGCGAGCTTGGCGAGCCTCGAGACCAACTCACCGCGTTCCGGATCCCAGGCCAGCGGCCCCTTGGTCAGCGGGCAGGCCAGGAGCTCCAGCAGCTTGGGGTCGACATTGGTCTTCTTTCCGTCACGTCCGTCCGCCGCCATCGTGTCCTCTTCCCAGTGCCCAAGATGTGTTGAGGTTCAGGTCAGGCCGGCTTCACCTGAATAGCGGCACATCCTACTGCAAACTCGAACCGAAATCCTCATTCTCGCGCGCCAGCGCTATTTCGGTGATGGCGATCAGCGTCTCGGCCCGGGTCTTCAGATCGGCCGCCTCGAGCAGCGCCTGTTTCTCGGCGGGGCCGTAGGGCGCCATCATCGACAGGGCGTTGACCAGCATGGCGTTCTCGGCCCTGCTGACGCTTTCCCAGTCGGCTTCCAGGTCATTGGCCTGCAGATAGGCGCGAAACGCCCTGAGCAGCGCCGGGCGGTCGATTTCGTTCGCGGCCTGGTCCTCGTCGAGATCGGCGAGGAACGGCGCCAGTTTGCCCTGGCGAAACGGCGTCTTGACCGCCAGCTCATGGGTGATGCGGAACCGGCATACGCCTTGCAGCGAAATCAGGTAGCGGCCGTCACCGGTCTCGGACAAGGCGATGATGCGCCCGGCGCAGCCGACATTGCAGAGCTCCGGCTCGCCGTCGTGGCGCAACGCGCCATCGAGGCTGGGCTGGATAACGCCGATCAGACGCGGCCCTGCGACCGCCTCGTCCACCATCTGCAGATAGCGCGGCTCGAAGATGTTGAGCGGCATGCGGCCGCCCGGCAGCAAAAGCGCACCCTCCAGCGGAAAGATCGGAATCGTCGACGGCAAATCCTTGGCGAGCCGGTAATGCGCGTTTCCCGCTTGCACCTCATTCCTCCCGATCGCTTCGTTCAAGAAGCGCGTCCATGCCGCGATCCGGCTTTTGCCCCAGCGGCAAACACAACCGGACCTGCCAGGCCGGCCCTCCTAATCTGGTGCAGTCACGGCCCGCCGCAAGCCCGTGCGACGAAACAGCAACCGGCTCAGGAAAACAGCAGCGACGACAATTTGCGCCGCGCTGCCAGCGTCGCCTCGTCGGTCATGCCCCATGCCTCGAAGAATTGCAGCAATTGCGCCTTGGCGCCGTCCTCGTTCCAAGTGCGATCGGCCTTGATGATGGCCAGCAGATTGTCCGCCGCCGCCGTGCGCTCGCCTCTATCGTTCTGGATCATGGCCAGATCGAAGCGCGCCTGGTGATCTCCGGGGTTCTCGGCCAGGCGTCGCTCGAACTCGGCCGGGTTGCCGAGTTCGGCCGCTTGCGCGGCCAGCGCCATCTTGGCGCGGAGCGCCGCGAGCGCCGGCGCATCCTTCTTGGCCTCCGGCGCCGTCGCCAGGAGCGCTTCGGCGCCTTCGGTGTCGCCGGCCTCGAACAAGATCTCGCCCAGCCCGGCGATCGCCTCGACCGTCTCCGGCGCCTGCGCCAGGACGGCGTCATAGATGTCGGCGGCGGTCTGCATGTCGCCGGCGTCGCGCGCCTCGGTCGCCGCCGTCAGCGCCTCGGCCACTGCCGGGGCACCGTTGCCCTTGCCACCGACCTTGGTGATGAATTCAGCGATCTGGCTCTCCGGTATGGCGCCCATGAAACCATCGACAGGCTGGCCGTCCTTGAAGGCGATGACCGCCGGAATGGACTGGATGCCAAGCTGGCCGGCGATCGAGGGATGGTCGTCGATGTTCATCTTGACCAGCTTGACCTTGCCGCCGGCGGCCTTGACCGCCTTCTCCAGCTGTGGGGTCAGTTGCTTGCAAGGGCCGCACCAAGGCGCCCAGAAGTCAACCAGCACCGGCTGCTGGCGCGATTCCTGGATCACGTCGGCGGCGAAGCCGGCGGTCGTCGTGTCCTTGATGACGTCGGCAGGCGCTTCGCCGAGAGCGCCTTTCGCCCGCGCTGGCTCGGTTCCACCATACTGCACGGTAGCGGCATACTGGCCGCCACTGCCGCCGAATGACCCGCCAAACGGATTGTTGTCGCTCATCTCGTCATCCTTTCGGTCGCCGCCGGCCGGCGGGTCGGCGCAATGTCTCTCATGGAAGTCGGTTCGCCATCCATGTGGCGATCATGCCGAGACTTTCAAGATAGCAGCATCGTGCCCCGTTGCCTCGACGAATCTGATCAGGTCGTCCGCGGCGATCGACGTCGTTGCCTCGTTGGTCAGCGGATGCGCATTGATGACCGCATGCTCCATCAGCGCCGCGTCGAGCACGACCTTGACCCTTCCCGCCGTATCGTTGATGACGCCAAGCACGGTGACCGCGCCCGGCGCGACGCCCAGAAGCTCCATCAGCATCTCCGGCTTGCCGAAGGAAACGCGGCTGGCGGCGCCGATCACCTGGTGGATCTGCTTGAGATCGACGATTGCGTCTTCACCGACGGTGACCAGGAAGAAATTGTCCTTCTTGTCCTTCAGGAACAGATTTTTCGTATGCCCGCCGGCGATTTCGCCGCGCAGCGCCTGCGAATCGGCAACGGTGTAGAGAGGCGGATGCCGTTTCGTCGAAACGGCGATGCCGAGTTCGGCAAGGAAGGTCATCAATTCGGCTTCTGTCTTCGGCATCGATATTCTTCTTCGTCGGTTTCCTGCCATGCCCGTTTACGGCCAATCGTGCGGCCGACACAAGACTATCGCACGACGAGGCGCAAATCCGGGCTGGCGTCGGGCAGGCCCGCCGGCAGCCTAGCGTCACGTCAAAAAAAGGCTGCGATTTCCCTGTTGCAATCGCCGCGCTCTTCAGCCATATAGGCCCGGCTTGCGGCTAAGGGCCGTGTGAGCGGGTGTAGCTCAGGGGTAGAGCACAACCTTGCCAAGGTTGGGGTCGAGCGTTCGAATCGCTTCACCCGCTCCAATTTCCTTCCGGGAAATCAAGCATCGAAAAGCCGCGGTTCGCCGCGGCTTTTTCGCATTTGGAAGCGCGCGAAATCGCAGCTACCGGATATGTTTCGGAAGGTCAGGTTGCAACGTGGGTTACCTGTTTAGGGCTCTAACGCAACGCTGAGGTTCGCGGCTATGCGGCGAGTTCAAATTAACGAGCCCGTACCCGTTCCTTTGCTGCGGGTATCACGTTCGCGGTCCTCACAAACTTGCCGCCACATCTCGTAGGTGGACGAGACCATACTTTCCAGTTCGCCGAGATCATAAAGGTCGACGCCTTCATCAGTAAACAAGCGAACGGCACGCTTGTCGCCTTCCGAGTCTCCGAAACGCACGATGGCTAGCTTTAACCCAGCGAAATCCTCATCTGCAGCTCTAATCCGCTCATGCATCATGGAGAAAGCGAACCGTCTACCCTCGGCAGTTAACCCCCGAGTACGGCGAGGCTCTACGAAAATAGCGTGGGGCTGGTCTTCAATAGCCACAACCATCGGCAGCCAAAACGTGACCTTTCGTCCAATGCTCATTGCTAGCGGAAAGAATTCTTGCCTTCGGCTCATAACACGCATTTCGGAAGCAAACTCATACAGGCCGCGCGCTACTCGTTTGTTGTGTTCCAGCTCGTCGTCGGACTTGCATTGCCGTATGAGTTCTTTTTGGATTCTCGACCATTCCGTCCGAGCCGTTTCTCCAAACATCTCAGGCTGAAGGTTGAAAATATCTCCAAAACAACTGCGGACAGGCCTGTAGGAGAACGGAGGTCGCCCCACCCTCATCGCCTCCAAGCTCTTGCGCTTCATGTAATCGGGCTGCGGTGCTATCCGCGCTAGATCGATATCAGGCAAAGGGCGTATCATCACCAGGTTCTCCTGAGCGAGGTTCCGCACCTACGGATATTTTGTGATGCCGGAATCGGTCCAAGATCACAGCATCCGAGATTCTAAATCCAAAAGCAACGTCCGTTCTCGCTTTGTCCGCAATATACGCCCAAGGAGAATCCTTTGCATGGGAGAGGTCAACGAGACGACCAGGCGACATCCGACCGTAGGAATTAAGTACCTGCTGCAAAAGGGCAGTTAGACTGAGGTCGTCTAGTTTTTTGAGATCCCTCGGCTTTCCAGTTAACGGATCTTGGCCGGTAGCACGAGAAGTGATTGGTGCCGAACCACAATCCTTGAAAGCCCGATACGCTGCCGGATGAACAGGCCCGTACTGCCAAGCCTCGAAATAACCTGAGACCAGTGGCTTCTTAGTCCGCATCAGGTGAATTGCATGTGCGAAATAAAGCAGCTTCTGAAGTGCAAGGTTTGTGATTTTGATCCCAAGCCGGTCCGCTTCGTCGAGCATGAGGTTTGCAACCGCTCTTGGATCGTACGTATTGCTCATCGCTTCATGTCCAGCGCCTTATGTTCCTGATTTGTTCGCACTATGCGCGTGGCAAAATCATTTGACAAGGAATGCCCTAAGTGCGGGCTGTTGCCAACGCCTCAATCATAATGGCAACACGTTCCAGATCGTCGTTGCCAAGCGCCGCTGAGGCAGCTGCTATTCTGGTTCGGGCGAAATTCTCCGGTGATTGCTCGGCTCTGCCTGGACGCTCCATTAGCAGGTCGTTTGGCGTCGTCGCCAACACTGCGGCAATTCTCACTAGCGTCGTAAGGTCCGGTTCGCGCCGC
Source organism: Mesorhizobium sp. M0587 (assembly GCF_040320945.1). NCBI lineage: Bacteria > Pseudomonadati > Pseudomonadota > Alphaproteobacteria > Hyphomicrobiales > Phyllobacteriaceae > Mesorhizobium > Mesorhizobium sp. M0587. The sequence continues at coordinate 101,545 of NZ_JAMYQP010000016.1, read as the reverse complement.
CCACTAACGTAATTACCGTATCGTCTTTCGCTCAGCCCGGCGCGTCGTGCCACCTCCGCGTCGGAAATGCCGAGTTCCTCCGCACGCATTCTGGGGTTTGTGGCGAACAGTTCCATGCGAACGAAATGTTCATGGCATATCCACGGGTCTATGTTCGGTATGGCGTGGCGACACACGACTGGGGCACAGTGAAGCATCAACACGTTGGCGACATCAGCGACTGCCGGAAATATGCCCTGCTTTCCGAGGATCGAGCGGCGCGCTTTCATCGCGTCATGCGCCGACCGCCTCCGGTCCGTAGCTTCCGGCGCCGCGATTTGGACGTTCACCACGGCGCATGTGGTGTTCTTCCTGCTTGTCCACTCAGACAGCCGAGCACGGTTGGCCATCGCGGCGATTGAGGCCTGTGGCCAGTGGGACGTGAGCTTCATCAAAGGCGAATATCTCGGGTCGAACCACATAGCTGTCGGATAATTGACAGCAGATTCAAACTGACGACTGGCGATTGCACATCACACAGTAGGGGGAGAAGCTCTCCCGGTACGCTGTTGCGACCATGGCTGTAGACGGGCAAAGTCCATCTTGCAGGGTTCGACATCGCAGTTGTCGCAAGTGTATTGTAGTTATACTTCGCGTCTTCACGGAATCTCACCCCAAAGGGCTCTGCTCTGTGCTATATATATTCTCGACCAAATGGGAGGGCGTTTGAAATAGAACGGAAGCTCATCCATAGGGTCGTAACAATAAGCTGAACATCCGCTAATCATGGGGGATATGGGGAAATGCTGGACGTCGCATCTGCCGAAGGTCGAGCGAACATTAAGCACGTGCTTATAGCCGTTCACGGGATACGGGATTTCGGTACCTGGCGCGACGCGCTCGCACAGGCGCTCGCGCAGCACGGAATTCAGGTAGCCGGTGTACACTATGGTTTCTTTGACCTGTTTCGATTCTTGTTCCCGCTCCCCTGGTTTCGCCGAGCAGCAATTCGCAAGGTCGAAAGAAAAGTCCTCGGAATAGTGAAAGACTTTCCTAACGCGAAATTCTCGTATCTTGCACATAGCTTCGGGAGCTATGTCGTGGCGCATATGCTGCTGAATAACCCCACTTTTCAGGCGCACCGCATAATTTTGTGCGGCAGTGTTCTAAGATATAACTTTCCAATTTCCCAACTTCGATGCAACTACGAACCGCCTGTCATCAACGAAGTTGGAACACGAGACATCTGGCCCATGATCGCATCAAAGGCGACATGGGGCTACGGTTCGGCGGGCACAACCGGCTTTGGCGTCACCAACGAGGTAGTCGACCGTTGGCACGACAAAACACATGGGGAATTCCTTACCTCCCAGTTCGCTGAAAAATATTGGGTTCCGTTTATCTTGGAGGGAGTAATCGCGCCGGGCGCCGCCAAGAAAGCGAAGCCAATGCTGGCCGCTCGGATACTCGCCGAAATTCCTGTCAAATTGTTGGTTCTGTTCGTCCTGGCTGGGTTCTTGGGCTGGTTTGGATGGACCAGACCGGACCTCAGCTGCCATGAGCGCTGGCTCGGTAGCGCCGAGTTCGACAAGTGCTTTACCGCCAGTGCTGATCTGAGTCTATTTCCAATCCAGCTCGAAGCTCGGCGCAGCTTGTTCGGCTTAGGAAGCGACGACGTGTATAAAGGGGACTGGGTTTGGACACCCAGTAAAGAATGCTGGTATACGCACTCCCGCATGCGGCGTGCGGACTATCTCAGTTTCCAAGATAAATACTCGACGATGGGCTATGATTTGGTCTCCCTCCACAAGTTCGTCTCAGCCGAGGGAACCGAGCGCTTTCAAGGGACGTGGCTCTATCGCGGTACGACGCCAAGCGGTTACGAATGCTCATAATGCTTCGGGTTACCGCGGTCACCGTCTCGAGGGTGCGCGGAAATTCACGACAGTCGGCTCAAGTTCTGCACCGTTACCGATTGCTCAATGCAGGAAGTGCGTTCGCTGCCGCATTGTGGCAAGCAGCACTGAACTGCCTGCAATTCCTCGGACGCCCGGTTCTTGCCTTGAGCAGAGGTCGCGTTCTCGCGCACTTGGGAGGGTATAGAGAGTACTGCCGTGAACCCCTTGGACGGTATAATTTGTCCCTTGCCAAGGTTGGGGTCGAGCGTTCGAATCGCCTCACCCGCTCCAAATCTTCTTTAGATTTGAAAAGCATAAAGGGGCCCAGGTAACCGGGCCCCTTTGCTGTCTGGGTCCGGGGGGCGCTGGGGGAGCATTGTGCAGCCAACCTCTCTTGCCGTGTTCGCATGGCGCCGCAAACTCTCGAAACGCTGAGCCAACTGCGCCACGATGCCTTTTCCGCCCACCGGGGACGTACGGGTGGCAGCCGCATGTTTGAGGAACGCTATGCGCAACCACAGTCTCGCGGTCATCGAGGCACTCTCTATGACCTTGTGACGGCTGGCGGACATAGTGGCAAAGTCCGCGACGCTGAAGCCGATACGTTCTCGGTCGATGGATCGCTTGAACAAAAGACCGAAGCGGATTGCGTCGCGGCCAGAAATCCCCATGAGGTCACAGACGATAAGAGGGCTACACCCAGGCTCGCGGCCAAGAACACTGCGGTAAGGCCGAACAGAAGCTTGCGCGACATTCCCAACCTCACATGCCGGTGTCGATCTGGAACAGCGTCTTTGCGCCCGGCGTGCCTGAAACTACGACAGCAAGAACCGTGCCACGCAATCGCGGGGCTGGGGTTCCGGATTCAGCGGGGGATCGGCGGGCGACGCACGAACTTCTGGAGTGCGCCCAGCCTTCGATGTATAAATGGCCCTGGATTTCGAGGAGGAAGAGCCATGAATGCAGTGCCTCAATGGCGGCTCGCAGGCGACTGGTTCGACATCTGCAGCTGCGACATCCCTTGCCCTTGCGAGTTCGCCCAGCGGCCGACCGGCAATCACTGCCAGGGCGTGCTCGCCTGGCATGTGCGCGAGGGTCAGTATGGCGACGTGAAGCTCGACGGCCTGACGCTGGTGGCGCTCGGCGAGTTCGAGGGCAATCTATGGGCCGGCGAGGCAAAGGCCGTGATGGGCATGTACCTCGACGAGAAGGCGAACGAGCGGCAGCGCGAAGCCCTGCAGGCGATCTTCGGCGGCCAGGCCGGCGGCTGGCCGGCGGGCTTTGCCGCCAATATCGGCGAGATGCGTGGCATGGAGTTCGTGCCCATCACCTTCGAGGTGGCGGGCGACCTCGCTACCTGGCGGGTCGAGATTCCTGGTCTCGTCGTCGGGCGCGCGGAAGCGCTTTCCGGTCCCACAACACCACCCGGCAAGCGGGTGCAGACGATTAACCCGCCAGGCTCGGAGGTCGGCCCAGGCCAGGTTGCCACTTGGGGGCGTTCTGTCGAGGCGAGCACCAAAGGCTTCGGGCTTGACTGGACGGGTACGGCCCGCTCAAGCAAGCACATTCCGTTCGATTGGACCGGCCCCAACTAGGGCGTGCCGATGCCTGATGCGTTGCCCAGGAAATCGTGGCGGCTCCGGAATTTGAATGGCATGCCGCTCGGCCTTCTCGCATCGCTCGTCGTGCTGACAGCGGCGGCGTGGGCGCTTACCCTCTACCAGACCTTCAGCATGGATATGCCCATGGGCATTGCGGTGCGCGGCGGGATGGAGGGTATGGAAGGCATGGCCGGCATGGCGATGGCCGGAATTGCCGCCGACGGCTGGTCACTCGCCGGCGCAGCCGTCTTTCTCGCTGTATGGACGGTGATGATGGCGGCTATGATGCTGCCGGCCGCGGCGCCCATGATCTTCATGTTCGCGGCGGCGCAAGCCAGGCGCGAACGGCACGTGGCCATCCCGACATGGGTGTTCGTCGCAGGCTACATGCTGGTCTGGTCGGCGGCGGGCCTTCTCGTGTATGTCCTGGTCCAGTTCGGCAGCGAGTTTGCGACGAGCCTCGATCCGCCTCAACGTTCGAAATGGGCGCCGCTCGCGCTCGGTGCCACGCTTGGCGTCGCCGGACTCTATCAATTCACGACCCTCAAGCACATTTGCCTCAGCCATTGCCGTTCGCCGCTCGCTTTCGTTGCGCAGCACTGGCGCGACGGGCGGGTTGGCGCGCTCAAGATGGGGCTGCACCACGGGCTCTATTGCTTTGGCTGCTGCTGGGCGCTGTTTGCCGTTCTGGTCGCGGCGGGCATCATGAGCGTCGCCTGGATGCTGCTTTTGACGCTGGTCGTTTTCGTCGAGAAGCTGATGCAGCGAAACCGCCGCTTCGAAGGTGCTTTGGGCATTGCGCTAATAGCCCTCGGAATCATTGTATCGTTCGGGGCGATCGGGATGTCTGGATGAGCCGCTAACGGCTCCCATTCTCGCCAAACCGCGCCCAAGAGGTAGCTTTAGATAAATCCGGCGCGCGGGCGCCACCTACCGAACCGTCCTGCCGCATACCGGGGGCGAGCTTTCGAAGCGCCGATGCTCGGGAGAAGCTGACGGGGGGCAATTCGAAGCCTGAAGTGATTGCCCTTGCGTCCCGCGGCGGCTCGTCATCTTGCCGCTTGATTGTCCATACCCGGAATGCTCCGTTGCCGCTTTGGACATTCGGAGAAAACCATGACGGGCTTTGTCGACCGCGAGCGCGCCACGCAGCTGATGAACCGCGCCGGCATCGAGGCGCTAATCCTGTGCGCGCCCGAGGCGTTCCATTATGCGACCGGGTCATGGATCGGGCCGGCGGGGCTGTTCCGGCGCGCGGGCGCCGGCTTTGTCGTCATCCCCGCCCGGCACGACCTGCCGATCGGGGTCGTGGTGGCGGACTTCAATGCAGCTCAATTGCGAACCGTCGCGCCCGAGGCAGTCGTGCGCGCGCACCCGATCTGGATCGAATCGGCACCGGTTGAGATGGCAAGCCCAGGGAGTCCCTTGGCGGAACGCATCGAGGCAGGCCTGGCCACGCTTGCCCGCGCGCCGGATTTCGCGCGTCCCGCCACCTTCGATCTCGCGAGTTCGGTGCGCCAGCTGCAAGCCATGCTTGCCGAATTCGGACTGGGGCGCGCAACGCTCGGCATCGACCTCGACTTCATCCCGGCCGCCGATTTTGCCGCCATGCAGGCGTTGCTGCCGGACTCTTCGATGGTCGACGGCTCGGCGGTCCTCGACAGGCTGCGCGCCATCAAGTCGCAACGCGAGATCGAGCTCCTTCAGCAAGGTATCATCTTGTCGGAAGCCGGGCTCGACCGGCTGCGGGTGGATGCCATGGCCGGCATGCGCCAGGCCGACCTCATCGCGCTCTATCGCGAAGGCGTCGCCGCGGCCGCGGCAGGGCTGTCGCATCCTGTCTCGACGGCCGAATATGTGACGCTAGGCGCCCGGGCCAAGGGTGCGGATGCAAAGGCAATGCCCGGCGATCCGCTGAAATGCGACATGGTCTGCACCGTCGGCGGCTACGCCTCCGACATGTCGCGCAACTTCACCTTCGGTCCGCCATCCGCCGACCAGGCCGACCTGCACGCCATGGCCGAGCGCGCCTTCGAGGACGGGCTGGCGGCACTTGTGCCGGGAAATTCGCTCGGCCATGTGCACCGCGTCGCCACCGAAAGCCTGGCGCGCCAAGGCCTGCGCTCCTATCGCCGCGGCCATTTCGGGCACGGCGTCGGCCAATCGGTGTTCTCCGAACAGTGGCCGTTCATCGCGGCCGGCAGCGATGTCGCGATCGAGGCCGGCATGGTGCTGGCCTTCGAGATCCCGCTCTACATGGACGGCCTCGCCAGCTTCAACCTCGAGGACCAATTCCTGATCACGCCGGACGGACCTGTCGCCATGAACCGCCTGCCGCGACGGCTGGAGACGATCGGATAGCCGGGTTCGGGCAGAGGCGACGAACAGGACGTCCTGGCGGCCGCTCAGCGGCTGGCGATGAAATCCGCGAAAGCGGACAGCGCGTCGCGCATCGCCAGCTGGTTTTCCCGCAGGACGGCTTCCACGTCCGGTGGCTTGTTGCCGAGCAGGGCGATCTCGAGCGGGACTCCGTCATAAAGCGCGAACGACATGGTGCGCATGATCTCGGCCAGGGCGGCGCGGGCAAACAGCGAGCGCGGCGAGGCATGCACCAGCATGGCCGGTTTGTCGACGGCGGCGTCGCGCGACACCAGCCAGTCGAGGGCATTCTTCAGCCCGCCCGGCACGCCATGGGCATATTCCGGGCAGGAAACGATCACGCCGTCGGCGCGGGTGACCGCGTCGATCAGCTCGGCTGGTTCGAGCGGTGTCCGTTCGCCCTCCTCGTCGGGGTTGAAGATCGGCAAGCGACCCAGCCCGTCATAGACGGTTACGCGGCAACGGGATGGCGCGTTGCGCGCCAGTGCCGCGACCAGGGCGGAATTGGTGGAGGCGGCGCGCAGGCTGCCCGAAATGGCGAGGATGTTCAGCAAGGGAAATCCGGACGAATCGTGTCCGCGAAGTTTACCACATGCTCTGCTTGTAGCTGTCGTCCAGCCAGCGGTCGGTCGCCTCGGCGGTATCGGCCAGCGCCAACTGGTCGCGCAGGATCTGGCCGAGCGTTGGCAGCGTCGCGCGGTCGTACCAGGTTTCCGGCTTCCACAGATCGGAGCGCATGAAGGCCTTGGCACAATGCATGTAGGCAGCCTTGACGGCGACCACGACGACGCTTTGCGGCTCCTTGCCATCGACAGCGAGGCGCTCGCGCAATCCGGCGTCGACGGTGATGCGGGCGTCGCCATTGACGCGCAGCGTCTCGTTCATGCCGGGAATGAGGAAGAGCAGCCCGATCGACGAGTTGAGGAGGATGTTCTCCAGCGTATCCAGCCGATTGTTGCCGGGCCGGTCGGGAATGGCGATGGTCCTGTCGTCGAGCACGGTGGCGAAGCCAGGTCTGTCGCCCTTCGGCGTCACGTCGGCATTGCCGGCGCCGTCGGACGAGCCGATCAGCACGAAGGGGCTTTTGCCGATGAACGAGCGGCAGTGGCCGTCCAGTGCCTTCAATTCCTTGCGGATCGAGCCGTCGGTCGGCCGTGGCGTCTTGTAGATCGTCCTCAGCTCGTCGCGCGTGGTGACGAATTCCATGGCCCTCTCCCCTATTTGCCGGCCTTCTCCTGCCCGCCGGCCTTGTCGTCCAGCGAATGGCGCAGGATCAGCGGCATCTGGCTGAAGGTGAACAGAAGCGTGATCGGCATGATGCCCCAGACCTTGAAGGTAACCCAGGCATCGGTGGAGAAATTCCGCCACACCACCTCATTGACGAGGGCCAGGAACAGAAAGAACAGGCCCCAGCGGAAGGTCAGCTTCCTCCAGCCTTCGGCATCGAGCCTGAAGGCGGAATCGAAGACATAGCCGAGCAGCGACTTGCCGAAGAAAAGGCCGCCGAGCAGCACACCGCCGAACAGCGTGTTGACGATGGTTGGCTTCATCTTGATGAAGATGTCATCCTGGAGATAGAGCGTCAGCGCGCCGAAGATGAAGACGACGACGCCCGACACCATCGGCATGATCGGCAAGGTGCGGATCAGCAGCCACGAGGCGATCAGCGCGATGGCGGTGGCGGCCATGAACAGGCCGGTGGCGACGAAGATCGGACCGCCGAATTCGCCGAGGGCCGGGAATTTCTGCACCAGCCATCCACCGCGCGCATTGGCGAAGAAGAACACCATCAACGGCCCGAGCTCCAGCACCAGCTTGAGCAGCGGATTGACGCCTTCCTTCTTCTCTTTCTGCGGGTCGGACGGATCGCGTTCGAGAATGGGTGGGTTCATGATCTTCCTTCTTACGCACGATCCAATCGAAGGTCTGCAACCTTCGGGATCATGCCGTTACGCAACTCCAGCGATCGCCCTGGCGAATTCGCTTGCCGAGAAAGGTTCGAGGTCGTCGACCTGTTCGCCGACGCCGATGAAATAGACCGGCAGCCTGTGCTTTGCCGCGATCGCCACCAGAATACCGCCGCGCGCCGTGCCGTCCAGCTTGGTCATAACCAGGCCGTTGACGCCAGCGACATTGCGGAAGATCTCGACCTGGTTCAGCGCGTTCTGGCCGGTCGTGGCGTCGACCGTCTGCAAAACGGTGTGCGGCGCTTCCGGATCGAGCTTGCCAAGAACACGGACGATCTTCTCAAGCTCCGCCATCAGTTCGGTTTTGTTCTGCAGGCGGCCGGCGGTGTCGATGATCAGCACGTCGGAGCCGGCCTCCTTTGCCCGTTCGAAAGCATCGTAGGCGAGGCCGGCGGCATCGGCGCCGAGCTTGGAGGCGATAACCGGCGATTTCGTCCGCTCGCCCCAGATCTTCAGCTGTTCAATGGCGGCAGCGCGAAAGGTATCGCCGGCGGCGAGCATTACCGACAGGCCGCCATCGGTGAGCTTGGCCGCCAGCTTGCCGATCGTCGTGGTCTTGCCGGTGCCATTGACGCCGACCACCAGGATGACGTGCGGCTTGTGCGAGAGATCGAGCTCCAGGGGCATGGCGACAGGGGTCAGCACCTTTTCCACCTCGGCAGCCATGATGGCGCGCACCTCCGTGTCGGAAACGTCCTTGCCGTAACGGCTGGCGGCCAGCGCGTCGGTGACGCGCAAGGCCGTCTCCATGCCGAGATCGGCGCGGATCAGCACATCCTCCAGGTCCTGCAGCGTGTCTTCATCCAGCTTGCGCTTGGTGAACACGCCGGCAATGTTGCCGGTGAGTTCGCGGGAAGAACGGGCAAGCCCCTCCTTCATGCGCTGGAACCAGGAGCGCCTCGGCGCCGGTTCTGCCGCCTTCTGGGGTGCGGCCTTCTGCTCGACCTTCTTGGTGACGGTCACCTTGCCAGGCGCGGGTTGTGGCTCGGGCAGGGGTTGTGGTTCGGGCTTTACCTCTCCCTCGACAGGAGACGTCCCGAGCGCAGCTCGGGGGTGATCGGCGTCTGCGCTATCACCCCGCCCAGCCGCTTCGCTGCGACCCTCATCGAGGGGAGGGTGAGGGGCCGGCGCGGGTTCGAGTTCGGGCGCGATCTCGGCGATGATTGGCTGTGCTTCAACCGGCGATGGCTGGCGGATGGCCGGCGCGATTTCCGCAGCCGGAGCTTCCTTGGGCGCTGACTCAGCTTTGGCAATCGCAGCGGCACTCTGCGCCGGTCGGCGCTGCCCCTCACCCTTACCCTCTCCCCGTGAAGGACGGGGAGAGGGGGGCGTCGGCGTCGAGGCCTTTTCTTCAAGGTTCGCGAGAGGCGTCGCGGCGTCGCGTTCAGCTTTCTTCTCCCCGTCACTATACGGGGAGAAGGTGCCGGCAGGCGGATGAGGGGCAGCGCCAACCTCTGAGGATGGCTGCGTGACCGGCGGCACTTCGACCGGCTCGGGCTCGGGCTCCGGAGGGGGCGCAACGATCTCCGGCTCATCCGGTGCGGGCTCCGGAACCGTAGGAACGGCAGGACTCTCTTCGACCACCGGCGCTTCGGCGGGTGTCTCGGGAGTGGGTTCCTCCAAAGGCTCTGGTGCCGGCAGAGGCTCCGGCTCGGCCGGAGCGGTCGGCTCCGCTGTGGGCGGGGTGGCCGGAGCGGGCTCGGGCTTCGGCTCCTCGGGCGCAGGATGGGGGGCGGCTTCCGCCTCGCGCTTCAGGAATTCCGGAACGGTCTGCTCGGCCGCCGGCTTCAGCGTCTCCAGCGCATCCCATTTGATCGGCGGCAGCGGGGCGGTTTCGTCGACGCGCTCCTCGACAACCTCTTTCTTGCCGAACGAAAATATCTTCTTGAAAAAACCAGCCATGCTTTGCGTTCTCAGGCGGCGCGGGCAAGGGGCGCCGCGATCAGGCGGCCGTCATCGTGACCGGTGATCTCGGCCTCGACGATTTCGCCCGGCACGCCGGCGCCGAGTGCGGTCAGGGTGAACCCTTCGGTGCGGCCAAGGCCGTCCCGCTCGATCAGGATCGACTGGCGCGTTCCGGCGAGTGACGACAGGTGCCTGCCATAGGCGGCCTCGCCGGCGGCGCGCAGTCGGGCGGCGCGCTGCTTGACCAGTTCGCGGCGGACCTGCGGCATGCGCGCGGCGGGTGTGCCTTCGCGGGGGCTGAACGGGAAGACATGGAGATGGGTCAGGCCGCACTCCCCAACGATTTTTTCCGAGTTCTCGAACATTTCGTCGGTCTCGGTCGGAAAGCCGGCGATGATGTCGGCGCCGAAGACGATGCCGGGGCGCAGCTTGCGCACATCCTCGCAGAAGCGGATCGACTGGTCGCGCAGATGCCGGCGCTTCATGCGCTTCAGGATCATGTCGTCGCCCGATTGCAGCGACAGATGCAGATGCGGCATCAGCCGTGGCTCGGTGGCGATGGCGTCGAGCAGGTCGTCGTCGGCCTCGATCGAGTCGATCGACGACAGCCGCAGGCGCCTCACGTCGGGCACTTGCTTCAGGATGGTCTTCACCAGCTTGCCGAGTTTCGGCGCGCCCGGGAGGTCGGCACCGAAGCTGGTCATGTCGACACCGGTCAGCACGATCTCGGCATAACCGTTGCCAGTGAGCCGCTTGACCTGTTCGACCACGGCGCCCATCGGCACCGAGCGAGAATTGCCACGGCCGTATGGGATGATGCAGAAGGTGCAGCGGTGGTCGCAGCCATTCTGCACCTGGACGAAGGCGCGCGCGCGGCCTTCGATGGCGTCGACCATGTGGCCGGCGGTCTCACGCACCGAAAAGATGTCGTTGACGCGCGCCTTCTCGGTGTCGTTGACGCCGAAATCCGGCAGAGCGCGGTAAGAGTTCGCCTTCAGCTTCTCCTCATTGCCGAGGACCAGATCGACTTCGTCCATTGCGGCGAAATTCTGCGGCTCGGTCTGCGCGGCGCAGCCGGTGACGATGATGCGCGCCCGCGGGTTGTCGCGGCGCGCCTTGCGGATCGCTTGCTTGGCCTGGCGCACGGCCTCGCCGGTGACGGCGCAGGTGTTGAAGATCACCGCGCCGCCATCAAGCGCGCCGAGGCCGGCGGTTTCGGCCTCGCGCCGCATCACCTCGGATTCGTAGGTATTCAGCCGGCAGCCGAAGGTCACGATGTCGACACCCTTGGACAGAGCCGACATCAGGCCGCGCTTTCGGTATCGCGAGCCCATGCCCCGGTCGATGGGTCGAAGCTGCCGGAAAACTCCCATTCGGCGGCACCGGTGAGGATGACGTGATCGTCCTCGCGCCATTCGACATGCAACGTGCCGCCGCCGGGGGTCAGCAGGCTGACGCCGCGGCCGGTCCGCTTGGTACGGGCGGCAGCAACCACGGCGGCGCAGGAGGCTGTGCCGCAGGCCTTGGTCAGGCCGGCGCCGCGCTCCCAGGTGCGGATGACCATGGTTTCGGGCGACGTGACCTGGGCAATGGTGATGTTGGCGCGTTCGGGGAAGATCGGGTGGTTCTCGAGCAGCGGGCCGAAGCGGTCGAGCTCATAGGACCAGACGTCGCGGTCGACCCAGAAGATGGCGTGCGGATTGCCCATCGAGACGACCGATGGCGAATGCAGTACCGGCGCGTCGATCGGACCGATCTGCAACTCGATCATGCGGGTGTCGCGAAACTCCTCGGCCAGCGGGATGTCCTGCCAGCCGAAGCGCGGCGTGCCCATGTCGACCGAGATCGACCCGTCGACATGCTCGCGCGCGTTGAGGATGCCGGCCACGGTCTCGAAGGTGAAGGTCTTCTGGCCGGTTTCGGCGGCGAGCGCCTGGACGACGCAGCGCATGCCGTTGCCGCAGGCCTGCGCACCGGAACCGTCGGAATTCAATATATCGATGAAAAAGGCGGTGCCCGGCGTCTTCGCGTCATGGATCGCCATGATCTGGTCGAAGCGGGTCGCGGCATCGGCGTTCAGCGCAATGGCCGCCGCCGCCGTCACCCGATCGGCACGGCTGCGCATATCGGCGACGATGATCTCGTTGCCGATGCCGTTCATCTTGGCGAAAGGGGCCGTGCTTGCCATTGCTCCGCGAATTCCGTGTCCGTTTGGCGCTATATGGCGGAAACGGGCAGGAATTACCAGTGCGCAGCCGCCTTGGAGAGGGCTTCGAAATTCACTCCGGCTAGCCATATGGTGGTGGTTTCCAAAACCGGAGCGCAGCGGACGTTCGATCGGTGGGCATCAGAGGCGCTGGAGACGCCTCCAGATGGTCGAAGTGCAGATTTTCCAAACGGTCTCTCTCAGGTCACCGCGAAGACCCCAAGCACCACCAGCAGGAAGATGATCAGGACGATGCCGATGAGAATGCGCGCGCCAGTGGCGGCGGCTCCGGCCAGCGCCGGCATGCCAAGCAGGCTCGCCGCGGCGGCGATGATAAGAAGAATGACGATCCATCTGATCATTGGAATGCCTCGCAATCGACAGATTCGAAATCGTATGACAAACGCGGCTGTCGCGCTTTCGGTTCCGTTGACCGCGGGCCGATTCAATTCAGGATGTCGCCGTTTCCGGCACGTCCCAGACTTCTCCCGGCCGCAAGGCGCGAAAGTGCTCTCGCGGGATGCCTTGCCCGTCAAGCGCCTCGGCCAATTTGCGGACCGGCTCGTCGAACGGTTCGTCGGTGAGCTGGAAGGTGCCCCAGTGGCAGCCGGCGGCATGGGCAGCATTGCACAGCCTCATGCCTTCCACGGCCTCTTGCGGGTTCTGGTGCTGCGGCGCCATGAACCAGCGCGGCTCGTAGGCACCAATCGGCAGGATGGCGAAGCGGAAGCCGCCGTGCTTTTCGGCCATCAGTCGATAGTTGATGCCATCGTGGAAACCCGTATCGCCGGCGAAATAGATATTGCCGGCCGGCGTGCCGATGACGAATCCGGCCCACAAGGCCATGCGCCGGTCGCGGGCGCCGCGCGCCGACCAATGATGCGCCGGCTCGACATGGACGAAAACGCCGTTGCCGAGCTCGACCCTGTCGCCCCAGTCATGCGCCGACAGCCGCATGCCGGGCACGGCGGCATCGATGATGGTGTCGTTGCCGAACGGTGTGATCACCAGCGGATCGTGGCCGGCCTTCAGCTGCTTGAGCGTGGCGAGGTCGAGATGGTCGTAGTGGTTGTGGCTGACCAATACGAGATCGATCGGTGGCAGATCGGCGAAGGCGATACCTGGCGGAGCGACACGTTTTGGTCCGGCGAAGGAAAACGGCGACGTGCGCAGCGACCATACCGGATCGGTGAGGAAGTTCAGGCCGGCCGTCTGGATCAGCAAGGTGGAATGGCCGACCATGGTCACCTTCAGGTCGGAACCGTCGACCCGCCTGGCCGGCTTTGCCTGCGGCAAGGGGCTCGGGTCGGTGACCGGCCACTTCGAGCGTTGGCCGCTCAACTGCCATTTCAGCAGGTCGGAAAAACGCCCTGGTATCTGGCCATCGGGGTTGAAGAACAGGTTGCCGTCGAAATGATCGCTCGGCGGGCCGCTGTAATAGCGATTGGCGGCTTTCTTTCTGGCTGCCAATTTCAAGCTCCGGCGGGTTGCGTTTGCTAGACATAAGCCGTGTTCTTGCTGGCGCAAGCGTTTGCCGGCGCGGATCCCGATGCGGCAGAGGCAGCCGCGCTGGCTCACCACCACATCGTGCTGGCCGGAGCGATCGACAAGCCGCAAGGGCTATGTCGTCGGATCCGGCGAATATGTGTTCGTGCCCAGCGCTGCTGGTGCGGTGAGTGCGATAAATTTGCAACATTCTTGCCGCAAACCCTATTTTAACCATATCAGGTTGAAATTTCGCCACCTTCTCCATCTTGGTGGAGGTGATATTGCGCGGACGGCTTCCCCCCAGCCGGATCCGACGGAGGTTGGTATGACTTTTTCGAAAAGCGGCCTGGTGGCCGTATCGCTGGCGGCGCTCGTTGCAAGCGGCTGCTCGACCTCACGATTCTCGTCGATGGACGACCAGCAGCCGGCACCGCTAGAGGCCGCGCCCGCCGGCAAGGTGACCGCGAATCAGCTGCCGCCGCCAGCTTCGCCCGGCACCACCGACCCATCGCAGTTCCCGACCGCACCGGCGAATACCCAGGTAGCGTCATTGCCGCCGGACGGTTCGGCGCCCGCCGGAGCCTCGGATCTCAACGCCGCCAGTGTCGCCGGTGTCTGGAACGCCAGTGTTTCGGGCCAGAGCTGCAAGGTGGCGACACCGCAGACCAAATTCGGCGCCGGCTTCCGCGCTGGGCCGCTGCATTGCCCGCCGCCGATCGACGGCATCAAGTCGTGGAACGTCGCTGGCAAGCAGCTGACGCTCTATGACGAGAATGGCGGTTCGCTGGCGCGGCTTTATTCCTCGGGCGGCTCGAAGTTCGACGGCCAGACTTCCAACGGTCAGCCGATTTCGCTTACAAGATAGACCGACCTTCCTCTTGTTTGTTTTTGCAAAATTCCGGACGGAAAACCGCTACACACTTTTCCTGGAATTGCTCCAGAACGACGTGACCGATGCATCTGCGTGACGGCCTCCAGACCCATGCGACCGTCAGGCAGCGCTACGACCATCTGGTGGAAGGCGCCGCCATCGAACGCGATCCGGCACAGGAACGGATCGCGGCCGCGCTCGACCGGCTGATCGACGAGATCTCGGCCAAGCGGCTGGCGCATAAGTCCAGCGCGCTTGGCTGGCTGTTCGCCCGCAAGCGCGAGACGCATGAAGCCGTCAAGGGTCTCTATATCCACGGCGGCGTCGGCCGCGGCAAGACCATGCTGATGGACATGTTCTTCGAGCTGGTGCCGGTCAGGCGCAAGCGCCGCGTCCATTTCAACGATTTCATGGCCGAGGTGCAGGACCGTATCCAGAAGCACCGGCAGGCGCGCAAGGATGGCACGGTCAAGGCGGACGATCCGATCCCGCCGGTAGCCAAGGCGCTGGCCGAGCAGGCTTGGGTGCTGTGCTTCGACGAATTCTCGGTCACCGACATTGCCGATGCGATGATCCTGTCCAGGCTGTTCTCAGCGCTGTTCGCCAGCGGCGTGGTGCTGGTCGCCACCTCGAACGTGGCGCCGGAAAATCTCTATCGAGACGGGCTCAACCGCCAGCTCTTCCTGCCGTTCATCGCCATACTGGAACGGCACGCGCATGTGCTGTCGCTCGACGCCGACAAGGATTACCGGCTGGAAAAGCTTGCCCGCATGCCGGTCTATGTCACACCGGCCGACGCCGCGGCGGACCAGGCGCTCGACCAGGCCTGGCAAACGATGACGCGAGGCGCGCCGACGGTCGGGACGTCGCTGACCCTCAAGGGGCGGCAGGTCGCCGTGCCGGCTGCTGCCGGCGAAGCGGCGCGATTTTCCTTCGCCGATCTGTGCGAAAAGCCGCTCGGCGCGCGAGACTATCTGGCGATTGCCGGGCGCTTTTCGACCGTTTTCATCGACCATGTGCCGGTGCTGGGCGAAGGCAAGCGCAACGAGGCCAAGCGCTTCATCCTTTTGATCGACACGCTCTACGATCATCATGCGCGGCTGGTGATGAGCGCCGAGGCGGCGCCGCAGGCCCTTTACGCGGCCAAGCGGGGCGTCGAGGTCTTCGAGTTCGAACGCACGGCGTCGCGACTCGTTGAGATGCAGAGCCGCGACTGGCTGGAAGACTGGGCGGAGCGGCGGATGGCCAGGGCCGATGCGCAGCAGGCACAGGCCTGAAGACAGGTCAGCCTCGGCGCGTTCGATCTGCCTGGCAGCCGAAGAATTTCCCGGCAACCGGCATCACAAGGGCGTCATCGCCGCAAAGAGCCTTCTTATCTCCATCCTGGTTGTGTAAGTTCTCTTCAGTCGGCTCACAAACTTTGACGTTTACGTAAGTCCAAATGCCTCTAACCGATTGAAAATGCTCACCCCAAAATAATCGTTTGAATTTACTTTGCGCTGGAGCTATTGGGTGCGGCGAAATCTCACGGTCTCCCGCAGCATTCCGGCCTCTTCCTCGGCCCCGTCATCAAGTCGTCAAAGATTTGGGCGCAGTCACAGACAAAGGGAAAACATCCTCACATGGCACGCAACAAGATAGCGCTTATCGGCTCGGGCATGATCGGCGGCACGCTAGCCCACATGATCGGGCTCAAGGACCTCGGCGACGTGGTGCTGTTCGATATTGCCGAGGGTATTCCGCAAGGCAAGGGGCTTGATATCGCGCAGTCGTCGCCGGTCGATGGTTTCGATTCCCGGCTGACCGGCGTCAATGACTATGCCGGCATCGAGGGTGCGGACGTCTGCATCGTCACCGCCGGCGTGCCGCGCAAGCCGGGCATGAGCCGCGACGACCTTCTGGGCATCAACTTGAAGGTCATGGAACAGGTCGGTGCCGGCCTGAAGAAGTATGCGCCGAAGGCCTTCGTCATCTGCATCACCAATCCGCTCGACGCCATGGTCTGGGCGCTGCAGAAGTTTTCCGGGCTGCCCAACAGCCATGTCGTCGGCATGGCCGGCGTGCTCGACAGCGCGCGCTTCCGCTATTTCCTGGCCGAGGAGTTCAAGGTCTCGGTCGAGGACGTTACTGCTTTCGTGCTCGGCGGCCATGGCGATTCGATGGTGCCGATGATCCGCTATTCCACGGTATCGGGCATTCCGCTGCCCGACCTCGTGAAGATGGGCTGGACCTCGAAGGAAAAGCTCGACCAAATCGTGCAGCGCACCCGCGACGGCGGCGCCGAGATCGTCGGCCTGCTCAAGACCGGCTCGGCCTACTATGCGCCTGCGGCCTCGGCCATCTCGATGGCGGAAGCCTATCTCAAGGACAAGAAGCGCGTGCTGCCCTGCGCCGCGCACCTCTCCGGCCAATATGGCGTCAAGAACACCTATGTTGGCGTTCCCGTGGTGATCGGCGCCGGCGGCGTCGAGCGCATCATCGAGATCGAGCTCAACAAGAGCGAACAGAAGATGTTCGACTCCTCGGTGGCGACGGTGCAGGGCCTGACCGAGGCCTGCGTCAAGATCGCGCCGCAGCTCGCCTCGAAGTAAACCCAGCAGCCGATCTGGAGACGATCCATATGAATATCCATGAGTATCAAGGCAAGGCGCTGCTGAAGGGTTTTGGCGCACCGGTGGCCGAAGGCGTGCCGGTGTTCAAGGCGAGCGAGGCGGAAGCCGCCGCCAAGGCGCTGCCGGGTCCGCTCTATGTGGTGAAGAGCCAGATCCATGCCGGCGGCCGCGGCAAGGGCAAATTCACTGAACTTGGCCCGGACGCCAAGGGCGGCGTGCGGCTGGCGAAGTCGGTGGCGGAAGTCGTTGCCAACGCCAACGAAATGCTCGGCAACACGCTGGTCACCAAACAGACCGGCCCGGCCGGCAAACAGGTCAACCGCCTCTACATCGAGGACGGCGCCGATATCGAGCGTGAGCTGTATCTATCGATCCTGGTCGACCGTTCGGTCGGCCGCGTCGCCTTCGTCGTTTCGACCGAAGGTGGCATGGACATCGAGGCGGTCGCGCATGACACGCCGGAAAAGATCATCACCGTCGCCATCGATCCGGAAAAGGGCGTCACATCTGCTGACCTGAAGGCGCTCAACGGCGCGCTGAAGCTCGACGGCGACGCGGCCAAGGATGGCGATACGCTGTTCCCGATCCTCTACAAGGCCTTTGTCGAGAAGGACATGAGCCTGCTCGAGGTCAATCCGCTGATCGTCATGAAGAACGGCCGGCTGCGCGTGCTCGACGCAAAAGTGTCGTTCGACAACAACGCGCTGTTCCGCCATCCCGATGTGCTCGAACTGCGCGACACCACCGAAGAGGACGAGAAGGAGATCGAGGCGTCGAAATACGACCTCGCCTATGTCGCGCTCGACGGCAATATCGGTTGCATGGTCAACGGCGCCGGCCTCGCCATGGCGACGATGGACATCATCAAACTCTACGGTGCCGAGCCGGCTAACTTCCTCGATGTCGGCGGCGGCGCATCGAAGGAGAAGGTGACGGCGGCGTTCAAGATCATCACCAAGGATCCGGCGGTCAAGGGCATCCTGATCAACATCTTCGGCGGCATCATGAAGTGCGACATCATCGCCGAGGGCGTCATCGCCGCGGTCAAGGAAGTCGGCCTGAAAGTGCCGCTGGTGGTGCGCCTGGAAGGCACCAATGCCGAACTCGGCAAGAAGATCATCAACGATAGCGGCCTGAACGTGGTTTCGGCCGACGATCTCGACGACGCAGCCAAGAAGATCGTGGCGGCGGTGAAGGGCTGAGCGGATGCCTCCGCGCAAGATAAACCTGGTCGAGGCCGCGGACGCGAAGATCACAAAGGTCTTTGATCCGCACATTGCCGGCGACGTGAACGACAGCCAGGCGAAAGTCGCCAAGTTCGGCGAGGTCTTCGACTGGCACGCGCATGAGAACGAGGATGAAGCCTTTCTCGTGCTGCGCGGGCGCATTGCCATCGATTTCCGTGACGGTCCGGTCGAACTCGGCGAGGGCGACTTCATCGTCGTGCCGCGCGGCGTCGAGCATCGGCCGCGCTCGCTGACCGCCGAGCCTGTGGTGCTGATGTTCGAGCCGGCGACGACGCTCAACACCGGCAACGCCAAGAGCGACCTCACCGTCGCCGATCTGAAGCGGCTCTGACCATGAACGCGGCTTCCTTCTCCTCGCTCTCAGCCGATCACCAGCGCCTGCAGGCGCTGGTCGGCGCGTGGCGCGGCGAGGAAGAGGTGGCGGACACGCAATGGGCCGATGGCGGCACAGCGACGTCGGAAGTACTGGCAGAGGCACAGTTCGGCGGTCTGTTCGTGGTGCAGCGCTACCGCCAGCGCCGCGACGGCACGATTTCCTTCGGCGCGCACAGCGTGTTCGGCTTCGACCAGCAAAACAGCGTCGTCACCATGTATCAGTTCGATTCGATGGGCTTTGTACCGGCGTCGCCGGCCGCGGGCTCATGGAACGGGAGCGAGTTGGTTCTGGAGCGGTCCTCGCCGCGCGGCTCGGCGCGCGTGACGTATGTTTTCGACGATGCCGATGCCTATCGCATGCGGCTGCAATTCAAATCCGCCGGCAGCGACATTTGGCAAGGCATGGTGAGCGGCGTCTACAAGCGCATCTCGCCTTCCTCGGGGAAGGCTGATTGATGGAGATCGTGGGCAAGGTGGTTGAAGGAATACACATAATCACACATATAATGGCTGTGTATTTATGTGGAGACGAGCGATGAAGAACGTCACCCTGGCCATGGACGAGGCTCTGCTCGAAAAGGCGCGAGGCCTTGCCGGACGTCGCAAGACCACGCTCAACGCCCTTATTCGTTCGCTGCTTGCGCATGAGGTCGAGCAGGAAGACCGGATTGCTTGGGCCAAGGCGGGAATGAAGCGCCTCATGGACGAGGCCGCGAAACGGAGCGACAGCGCCGACACCCCTTACAAGTGGGATCGAAGGGACGCCTATGCCGACCGGGAAGATCGACTGCTTTCTCGACACGAACGTCCTGATCTACGCGGCTTCGGAGAAGAATCGTGACCCACGGCGCGCGCCAATCGCCGAAGAACTGGTATCGAGCACCGTCTTTGGCGTGTCGGGGCAAACTTTGGCCGAATTCGCAGCAGTGTCGCGAGCGAAATCCCTTCTGGGCGATGATCTGCTCGACCAGTGGCTGGTTCTCCTCGGGACCTGTCCTTTGGTGCCCGTCGATGAAAGCTATGTCCGCTCTGGGCTGGACCTCGCGCGCCGTTACGGAATTCACTACTACGACGCCGCGCTTCTCGCCGCGGCCGGGTATCTCGGCGCGCCGATTTTCTACACCGAGGACCTTAACCACAACCAGGTTTATGGCTCAGTACGAGCCGTCAATCCTTTCTTGTAATCGCTGAATTCAGAGGCGTTATCATCCATGTCCATTCTCGTCGACAAGAACACCAAGGTGCTGGTGCAGGGCCTGACCGGCAAGACCGGCACGTTCCACACCGAGCAGGCGCTGGCCTATCATGGCACCAAGATGATCGGCGGCATCCATCCCAAGAAGGGGGGCGAGACCTGGACCGGCTCGAAGGGCGAAAGCTTGCCGATCTTCGCCACCGTCGCCGAAGGCAAGGAGAAGACCGGCGCCAACGCATCCGTCGTCTATGTGCCGCCGGCGGGTGCGGCCGAAGCCATCCTGGAAGCGATCGAGGCCGAGATCCCGCTGATCATCTGCATCACTGAAGGCATCCCGGTGATGGACATGATCAAGGTCAAGGCGCGGCTCGACCGCTCGGCTTCGCGGCTTATCGGCCCGAACTGCCCCGGCGTGCTCACCCCCAACGAATGCAAGATCGGCATCATGCCGGGAAACATCTTCCGCAAGGGCTCGGTCGGCGTTGTTTCGCGCTCGGGAACGCTTACCTATGAGGCAGTGTTCCAGACCACCAATGTCGGCCTCGGCCAGACGACCGCCGTCGGCATTGGCGGCGATCCCGTCAAGGGCACCGAGTTCATCGACGTGCTCGAGATGTTCCTCGCCGATGACGAGACCAAGTCGATCATCATGATCGGCGAGATCGGCGGTTCGGCCGAGGAAGACGCCGCGCAGTTCCTCAAGGATGAAGCCAAGCGTGGCCGAAGCAAGCCGATGGCCGGCTTCATCGCTGGACGCACGGCGCCGGCCGGCCGCACCATGGGCCACGCGGGCGCGGTCATCTCCGGCGGCAAGGGCGGCGCCGAGGACAAGATCGCGGCAATGGAATCGGCCGGGATAAAAGTTTCGCCCTCGCCGGCGCGGCTGGGTACGACGCTGGTCGAGGCGATCAAGGGTTAAGGGAGTAGGGGAGTAAGGGAGTAGGGCAGTAGGGAAATAGCAGCGGCAAAAATGCCCTACTCCCTTACTGCCTTATTCCCCTACTCCCTTCCAAAAACAGGAGACGGAGCCAGGCTCCGCACAAAAAATGGCAAGACAAGATCAGGCCAACGACCAGTTTTCGCTCACCTCTTTCCTCTATGGCGGCAACGCCGATTACATCGACGCGCTCTATGCCGCCTATGAGGATGATCCTGCTTCGGTCAATCCCGAGTGGCAGGAGTTCTTCGCCGGGCTGAAGGACGATGCCGGCGACGTGCGCAACAATGCCAAGGGCGCCTCATGGGCGAAGCCCTCCTGGCCGATGCAGGCCAATGGCGAACTGGTGTCGGCGCTCGACGGCAATTGGGGCATTGTCGAGAAGCATCTGGAAAAGAAGGTCAAGGACAAGGCGGTCACCAACGGCGTCGTGCTTTCCGACGCCGACGTGCACCAGGCGACACGCGATTCCGTGCGCGCCATCATGATGATCCGCGCCTACCGCATGCGCGGCCATCTGCACGCCAATCTCGACCCGCTCGGCATCGCCAAGCCGCTCGAGGACTACAATGAATTGTCGCCGGAGAATTACGGCTTCACCGAAGCCGACTACGACCGGCCGATCTTCCTCGACAATGTGCTCGGACTGGAATTTGGCACCATCCGGCAGATGCTGGAGATCCTGACCCGCACCTACTGCTCGACGCTGGGCGTCGAATTCATGCATATCTCCGACCCCGAGGAAAAGGCCTGGATCCAGGCGCGCATCGAGGGCGCCGACAAGGAGATCTCCTTCACCGCCACCGGCAAGAAGGCGATCCTGCAGAAGCTGGTCGAGGCGGAAGGCTTCGAGCAGTTCATCGACGTCAAGTACAAGGGCACCAAGCGTTTCGGCCTCGACGGCAGTGAAGCGCTGATCCCGGCGCTGGAGCAGATCGTCAAGCGCGGCGGTCAGCTCGGCATGAAGGAGATCGTTCTCGGCATGGCGCATCGCGGCCGCCTGAACGTGCTGTCCCAGGTGATGGCCAAGCCGCACCGCGCCATCTTCCACGAGTTCAAGGGCGGCTCGGCCGCACCCGACGAGGTCGAGGGCTCGGGCGACGTCAAGTACCATCTCGGCGCCTCGTCGGATCGCGAGTTCGACGGCAACAAGGTGCATTTGTCGCTAACCGCAAACCCTTCCCATCTCGAGATCGTCGATCCGGTGGTGATGGGCAAGGCACGCGCCAAGCAGGACTATCTTTTCGGCCGCGGCCGCGAGGAGATCGTGCCGCTGGAAGAACGCGCCAAGGTGCTGCCGCTGTTGCTGCACGGCGATGCCGCCTTCGCCGGCCAGGGCGTGATCGCCGAAATCCTCGGCCTGTCCGGCCTGCGCGGCCACCGCGTCGCCGGTACGCTGCATTTCATCATCAACAACCAGATCGGTTTCACCACCAATCCGCGCTTCTCGCGCTCGTCGCCCTATCCGTCCGATGTCGCCAAGATGATCGAGGCGCCGATCTTCCACGTCAACGGCGACGACCCGGAAGCGGTGGTCCACGCCACCAAGGTGGCTATCGAATTCCGCATGAAGTTCCACAAGCCTGTTGTGGTCGATATGTTCTGCTACCGCCGCTTCGGCCACAATGAGGGCGACGAACCGGCCTTCACCCAGCCGATCATGTACCGCAACATCCGCACCCACAAGACGACGGTGCAGATCTATGGCGACCGGCTGATCGCCGAGGGCCACATCAACCAAACCGAACTCGACCAGATGAAGGCCGACTGGCGCACGCATCTGGAATCCGAGTGGGAAGTCGGCCAACACTATAAACCCAACAAGGCGGACTGGCTCGACGGCGCCTGGTCGGGCCTGCGCACGGCCGACAACCAGGACGAACAAAGGCGCGGCAAGACCGCCGTCCCGGTCAAGACGCTGAAGGAAATCGGCAAGAAGCTGACCGAAGTGCCGAAGGATTTCGAGGCGCACAAGACGATCATCCGCTTCCTCGAAAACCGTCGCCAGGCTATCGAATCCGGCGAAGGCATCGACTGGTCGACCGCCGAGGCGCTGGCCTTTGGCGCCATCCTGCTCGACGGCAACCCGATCCGACTGTCTGGGCAGGATTCCGAACGCGGCACCTTCTCGCAGCGCCACTCGGTGCTCTATGACCAGCGCGACGAGACCCGCTACATCCCGCTCAACAATCTGTCGGCCGCGCAAGCCGGCTACGAAGTCATCAACTCGATGCTGTCGGAAGAGGCGGTGCTCGGCTTCGAATATGGCTACAGCCTGGCCGAGCCGAAGGCGCTGACGCTGTGGGAAGCACAGTTTGGCGACTTCGCCAACGGCGCCCAGGTGGTGTTCGACCAGTTCATCTCGTCGGGCGAACGCAAGTGGCTCAGAATGTCGGGTCTCGTCTGCCTGTTGCCGCATGGCTATGAAGGCCAGGGTCCGGAACATTCCTCGGCCCGGCTCGAGCGCTTCCTGCAACTTTGCGCCGAAGACAACATGCAAGTGGCCAACTGCACCACGCCGGCCAATTACTTCCACATATTGCGCCGGCAGCTGAAGCGGGACTTCCGCAAGCCGCTGATCCTGATGACGCCGAAGTCGCTGCTGCGCCACAAGCGGGCGGTGTCGACGCTGCCGGAAATCTCTGGCGAAAGCTCGTTCCACCGGCTGCTGTGGGACGATGCCCAGCTGTTGCCCAACCAGCCGATCAAGCTGACCAAGGATTCCAAGATCCGCCGCGTCGTGCTGTGCTCGGGCAAGGTCTATTACGACCTCTACGAGGAGCGCGAGAAGCGCGGCATCAACGACATCTATCTGCTGCGCGTCGAACAGCTCTACCCGTTCCCGGCCAAGGCGCTGATCACGGAACTGTCGCGCTTCCGCAACGCCGAGATGGTGTGGTGCCAGGAGGAACCCAAGAATATGGGCGCCTGGTCGTTCATCGACCCCTATCTGGAATGGGTGCTGGCGCATATCGACGCCAAGCATCAGCGGGTGCGCTATACCGGCCGGCCGGCGGCCGCGTCGCCGGCGACCGGATTGATGTCCAAGCACCTCGCCCAGCTCGCCGCCCTGCTCGAAGACGCGCTTGGCGAATAAAACAGAACCGGGCTGACAAAACAGAACCGAAAGAACGGACAGGCACAATGGCTACCGAAATCCGCGTTCCCACTCTCGGCGAATCCGTCACCGAGGCGACTATCGGCAAATGGTTCAAGAAGGTCGGCGACGCCATTGCCGCCGACGAGCCGCTGGTCGAGCTCGAAACCGACAAGGTGACCGTGGAGGTCCCGGCCGCCGCCGCGGGCACGCTGAGCGAAATCACCGCCAATGAGGGCGACACGGTCAATGTCGGCGCGCTTCTCGGGTCGATCGCGGCCGGCGGTGGTGCCGCTGCCCCGGCGACCAAACCGCAAGCGGTATCGCAGGCTTCGTCGCCGAATGCGGCATCGACCGGCAAGCAGGCCGCGGCCGAGACCGCCAAGATCGCCGGCGACGCCGGCGCGGTCGAGCCGCGCACCATGCCGCCGGCACCGGCAGCGGCAAAGCTGATAGCCGAGCACAATCTGTCGGTCGACCAGGTTTCCGGTTCAGGCAAGCGCGGCCAGGTGCTGAAGGGCGACGTGCTCGACGCCATCTCCAAAGGCGCGCCGTCGCAGCCGGCCGAGACCCCCAAGGCAGCGCCGGCACCAATTGTCGTGCGGGCGCCGTCCTCGGGCGACGACGCGTCGCGCGAGGAGCGCGTGCGCATGACCAAATTGCGCCAGACCATCGCGCGCCGGCTGAAGGAAGCGCAGTCGACCGCCGCCATGCTGACCACCTTCAACGAGGTCGACATGAGCGCGGTGATGGCGCTGCGGGCCAAATACAAGGACGTGTTCGAGAAGAAGCATGGCGTGAAGCTCGGCTTCATGGGCTTCTTCACCAAGGCGGTGACGCATGCGCTGAAGGAAATCCCCTCGGTCAATGCCGAGATTGACGGCACCGACATCATCTTCAAGAACTACGCCCATATCGGCGTCGCGGTCGGCACCGAAAAGGGCCTGGTCGTACCGGTCGTGCGCGATGCCGACCAGATGTCGATCGCCGAGATCGAGAAGGATATCGGCCGGCTCGGCATCGCCGCCCGCGACGGCAAGCTGTCGGTGGCGGATATGCAAGGCGGCACGTTTACGATTTCCAACGGTGGCGTTTACGGGTCGCTGATGTCGACGCCGATCCTCAACGCGCCGCAGTCGGGCATTCTCGGCATGCACAAGATCCAGGACCGGCCTGTCGTGGTCGGCGGCCAGATCGTGATCCGGCCGATGATGTATCTGGCGCTCAGCTACGATCACCGCATCGTCGACGGCAAGGAAGCGGTGACCTTCCTGGTCCGCGTCAAGGAAAGCCTGGAGGATCCGGAACGGCTGGTGCTTGATCTCTGAGCGGAGCTGATCCGCAATGATTGGTTGGCCAGATACCGTACGCCGATTGTTTCGGCGCGGATTCGTCTGGCTTTTCTCCGATTTGCCTGTGGTCACCGCGACCGTGATCGGATGTTTGGCCGCTCTCACGGCGGCGAATTCTAGTGCCCACGCAGCCTGCCCGATCGAGCTTGCCGTCTACGGCGACCCCCAGAGCGGCACCGAGATCGAGTTCACTCCGACCGGCACGTCCGTCACAGTCACCAACAGCTTCCGCATGATCCTCGACAACAATGTGGTGCTGAACGGCATCGTCATGTGGAACGAGGGCGTGTCGCGGCCGAACGGCGCGCTGATGTACAAATGCCCGGAGGGCGACGTCACCGGCGAGGAGCTTGCAGCCTGCACGTCCTGGCACGGTGTCATCTATACGTCGGATGACAAGGGCGCCAACGGGGGCAGCATCGGGCTGCTGCCGGCCGAAGGCGTGGAGGCGCCGAAGACGCTGATTCTGCCCGACCTCGGTCCATCGCTGCGTCAATCGACGGCCTATGGAAGCGGCGGATTTTCCAAAGTGCCGTGGGATGTGTTTGCCTTGAAGGGATGCCAGGAATGAGCGGGACACAGAAGGTGTTGCTGGTCACCGGCGGCAGCCGCGGCATCGGCGCCGCCATCTGCCGGCTCGGGTCGAAGGCCGGCTATCACGTCGCGGTCAACTACGCCTCCAACCAGACCGCCGCCGCCGCGCTGGTCGGCGAAATCAAGGCCGCCGGCGGCGAGGCCTTTGCGGTCAGGGGCGATGTCGGCGTCGAATCCGATATCGTCGCCATGTTCGGCGCCGTCGATCGCGCCTATGGTCGGCTCGACGCTTTCGTCAACAATGCCGGCATTGTCGATATCAAGGCGCGCGTCGACGAGATGGATGTCTCCAGGCTTGAGCGCATGATGCGTATCAATGTCGTGGGTTCGTTTCTGTGCGCCCGCGAAGCGGTGAAACGGATGTCGACCCGCCACGGCGGGTCGGGCGGATCGATCGTCAACATCTCGTCGGCCGCGGCGATGCTGGGATCGCCGGGCGAATATGTCGACTACGCCGCCTCCAAGGGCGCCATCGACACCTTCACCGTCGGGCTTGCCCGCGAGGTGGCGCTGGAGGGCATCCGCGTCAACGCGGTGCGGCCTGGTATCATCGACACCGAGATCCACGCCTCCGGCGGGCAGCCGGACAGGGTGGAGCGGGTCCGCGACATGTTGCCGATGAAAAGAGCCGGCACCGTGGATGAGGTCGCGGGTGCTGTTCTCTATTTCTTATCCGACGCCGCGTCCTATACGACCGGCGCGATCCTGAATGTAAGCGGCGGCCGCTGAGCCCCAATCGAGAAGGACAGTATCATGGCTTATGACGTCGTTATCATCGGGTCGGGACCGGGCGGCTATGTCTGCGCCATCAAGGCGGCACAGCTTGGGCTGAAGGTCGCGGTGGTCGAGAAGAACGCTACCTTCGGCGGCACCTGCCTCAACATCGGCTGCATCCCGTCCAAGGCGATGCTCCATGCCTCCGAGATGTTCGCCGAGGCCGGCCATTCCTTCGATACGCTCGGCGTCGAAATATCAGCGCCGAAATTGAACCTGAAGAAGATGATGGCGCACAAGGATGCGACCGTGACCTCCAACGTGAACGGCGTCGCCTTCCTGTTCAAGAAGAACAAGATCGACAGCTTCCGTGGCACCGGCAAGGTGGTCGCGGCCGGCAAGGTCTCGGTGACCGGCGAGGACGGCAAGGTCGAGGAGATCGAGACCAAGAACATCGTCGTCGCCACCGGCTCGGATGTCGCAGGCATTCCCGGCGTCAACGTCGATATCGACGAGAAGGTCATCGTGTCGTCGACCGGTGCGTTGTCGTTGGAGAAGGTTCCCGGCCATCTGGTGGTGGTCGGCGGCGGCGTCATCGGGCTGGAGCTTGGATCGGTCTGGGCACGGCTCGGCGCCAAGGTCACGGTGGTCGAGTTCCTCGACACCATCCTGGGCGGCATGGACGGCGAGGTCTCTAAGCAGTTCCAGCGGTTGCTGTCGAAGCAGGGTTTCGAGTTCAAGCTCGGCGCTAAGGTGACCGGTGTCGCCAAGCCTAAAAAAGGTGCGACCGTCACCTTCGAGCCGGTCAAGGGCGGTGCCGCCGAAACCGTCGATGCGGATGTCGTGCTGATCGCTACCGGGCGCCGCGCCTTTTCCGACAGTCTCGGCTTGAAGGAAGCCGGCGTCGAGGTCGACGAGCGCCGCCGGGTCAAGACCGACGGCCATCTGCGGACCAACGTGTCAGGCATCTATGCCATCGGCGACGTCATTGCCGGGCCGATGCTGGCGCACAAGGCCGAAGACGAGGGCGTGGCGGTGGCCGAGACAATTGCCGGCCAAGCCGGCCATGTGAACTACGATGTCATTCCGAGCGTCGTCTACACCACCCCGGAAATCGCCTCTGTCGGCAAGACCGAGGAAGAGCTGAAAAAGGCCGGCATCGATTACAAGGTCGGGAAATTCCCGTTCAGCGCCAATGGCCGGGCGCGCGCCATGCTGCACACGGACGGTTTCGTGAAGATCCTCGCTGACAAGCAAAGCGACCGCGTGCTCGGGGTCCATATCGTCGGCTTCGGCGCCGGCGAGATGATCCACGAGGCGGCGGTGCTGATGGAGTTCGGCGGCTCGTCCGAGGATCTTGCCCGCACCTGCCACGCGCATCCGACGATGTCGGAAGCGGTCAAGGAGGCGGCGCTGGCCACCTTCTTCAAGCCGATCCACATCTAAAAGCGTTCAGAGCGCAAAAGCAAAACGGCCCGCTCTTCAGCGGGCCGTTCGTCTTTGATATCGAGCCTATCACTGGGCCGGTGCGGCAGGCGCAGGGGCAGGCGCGGGAGCAGGCGCCGGGGCAGGCGCGGGCGCCGGTGCAGGCGTTGCAGGAGCCGGAGTTGCGGGTGCAGGCGCCGCGGGAGCTGCCGGCTTCATCGGTTCGGCAGGCGCCGGGGCCGGAGTGCTGGCGGCCGGCGGCTCGGCAGGTGCCGGATGTTCGCCACTTCTTCCGAAAACATAATACGCGACAACCGCCAGAATAACGACGACCAGCGCAATCAGCCATGGGCTGCCGCCGCCACTCGACCTGGGGGTGTCGTTTGATGGATTCGCCATAAAAGTGTCCTCCGTGGATGAAAATGATCAATCAACGCCATCAACGCGCAACCGTTGAATAGCCTTACGCTAAGGGAGAAAAACGCCGAAAACGCGGCGCCCGGGTCCTCCGCTGCCACGCGACTCAATCGACAGCAGTGACAGTATAGCCGGCTTTGCGGAAATCCTCGACCAGTCCCTCGGGACCGGGAAGGTGGAGGGCGCCGACCGCCATGAAGGCATTGCCCTTGGCCAGGATCGGCCCGGCATGGTCGACCATCACCTTGTTGCGGCTGGTGATCATGGTTTGCTCGAATGCCGCATAACCCGAGGGGTCATTCTGCTCTTCAGGCATGGCGGCACGGAACAGCGGCCAGAACATGCCAGTGTCGCCGCGCTGGTAGAGGACGATCATGGTCTCGTTGATGTCGTTGACCTTGTCGCCCAGCTTCAATGTGTCGACCAGCCCCTTCATGTGAAACGACAGCGGCAGCGAGGCCATGGCCCGCAACTGGCCCTCGGCCGTTTCCAATCCTTCCACCGCTTTGCCGGCGGCCTTGGCGCCTTCGGCCAGCTTGACATCGAGCACCGGAGCTCCGCCCGACTGGCGGGCAAGTTCGCAAGCCGGAAGCGCCATCATGGCCGAAAGCATCCATGGCTTCATCTTGGCCACGGTTGCCGGCGGAATGCCGCGCGCGTCGAGCGCGGCATTCATGGCCGCTGCGTCGTCCGGCGACAGCAATGATGACAGCGTCGTGGAGTCAGTGAACATCATAAGGTCCGGCTCCTTGAGCATCGCCGCCATCATCTTCTGCTTGTCGAGCACGTCGGTGGTCTCGATGATGATGGTGCCGGCGGCGTCATAAGCCTTCTGCGCGGCCAGGGGCAGCACGGTGACGCGCGGGTCTGTCATATGCATCGTGCCAAACAGGAACGATGGCGTCTCGCCAGGTTTTTCCAGTTTCCACAGCAGCCCCTTGCCGTTTGGCGTAGCGGCGGCATCCGCCTCGATCTTGCGATACGCGGCCGCATCGTTCTTCTGCAGGGCAGACAGCATGTCGGCGCCGGTGCAGGACGGGATTTCGGCATGCGCCCTGCCGGCCGAAAACAGCAGGACGGCAAGGAAAGACAGGAAAAACAGCACGTTGAGTGCAACCAGCAGCTTCAGCGATAGGGAAGCTGCGCGGTCGGCAATGGCAATGACGCGTTTCATCATGCTTTCCTACGACCGAAAAGCGGCAAAACGGTTAATCGGGAGAATGAAATTGTCTCCGGTTCAGTCAGTTTTGACCATCGCTTGAGTTGCTGGATCGAATGTTTTTGACGGTTAGTTGAGCCGCCCATCCCATCGTCATCCTATGGCGCAGCAAGGAGCGAAGCGACGCGGCGCAGACCATAGGATCCCGTACCGTTACCTCCGGGGCGATGCTACGGTGCCGAATTCTCCTCCGTTGCGCTCTTCGCCCTGGTTCGCGGCATGGATGCCAGGGTCTCCGCGACGTCGCTTCGCTCCTGCCCCGCCCTGGCATGACGAAGTCCGCAAGCCTCGCATAACCCAAATGCTTCACGCCCTCGGGTGAGCCGATTCATAGATTTCCAGCAGCCTCGCGGTGTCGACGCCGGTGTAAATCTGCGTCGTCGAGAGACTGGCGTGGCCGAGCAGTTCCTGGATGGTGCGCAGGTCGCCGCCACGGCCGAGCAGATGGGTGGCGAAGGAATGGCGCAGCGCATGTGGCGTCGCGGTGTCGGGCAGGTTGAGCACCGAGCGCAGCTTGGCCATGTCGCGCTGGATGATGGCCGGGTTGAGCGGACCGCCGCGCGCACCGCGAAACAGCAGCCCCTTCGGGTCGAGATGATACGGGCACAGCCGGCGATATTCGGCGATCGCCCGCAGCGCCACCGGCAGCACCGGCACCAGCCGCGTCTTGCCGCCCTTGCCGGTGATGCGCAGCACGGTGTCCGTTTCCGACGCCAGATCGGCGCCGGTGAGGCCGAGCGCTTCCGAGATGCGCAGGCCGGAGCCGTAAAGCAGCGTCAGGACGGCGGCGTTGCGGGCGGCAATCCAGGGTTCCTCCGCCAGCTGGCCCTCGACGGACACGACATGTTTGGCGTCGCTCGCCGTCAGCGGCTTGGGCAGGGATTTGGGCTGGCGCGGTGCGCGTAGGGCTGCCGCACCTGCCGCATTGGCCATGCCGCGCCGTTCGAGAAAGCGCAGCAGCGAGCGGATGCCGGCCAGCCCACGGCCAAGCGTGCGGGCGCCGGCGCCAGCGTTGCGGCGGGCGGCGAGGAAGCCGCGCAGGTCAGCCGGGCGCAGATCGGCGATATCGGAAATCCCGGGCGAGCCGCCGCAATGGCCGGTAAGGAAATGCAGGAACTGCCTGGTGTCGCGCTCATAGGCTTCGACTGTCTCGGGCGACAGCCGGCGTTCGCGTGCCAGCATCTTCAGCCAGCTTTCACGCGCCGCCTGGAGATCAGGCTTTGCCGGGATGAGGAATTCCTGCATGGCGGCATTTTCGGGGATTCAGGTTAGGAAGCGGTGAAGAGCGCGTCATTGAAATGACAACCGGCTGGGGCTAGGAGTCGACTGGTAACTTTGCAGCGGAGACCGTGTGGAGTGTCCGCAAATAGAGAGTTGCAGGAACGAGACCTTTCTGAAATGCCGTGGGTTTCGGTCACCGTAACGGAATGGATCCTCGGGTCTGTGCAGTCGCTTCGCGCCTGCTCCGCCCGTGGATGACGAAGGTAAATCATGAGCAAGCCCCAAAACCCTGTCCAGATGGCCGTGATCGGCGCCGCCCACGGCATCAAGGGCGAGCTCAGGGTGAAAACCTTCACCGGCGAGCCGATGGCGCTGGCCGACTATGGCCCGCTCTACGCCAGGGACGGCCGCGCCTTCCAGATCATCGACATCAGACCCGCCAACACGGTCGTCGTGGTGCGTTTCAAGGGCATCAGCGACCGCAATGCCGCCGAGGCGCTTGCCGGCACCGAGCTTTTCGTTGACCGCTCGATGCTGCCCGACGATGGCGAGGAGGACGAGTTCTACCATGCCGACCTGATCGGGTTGGAAGTCAGGGACGACACGGGTGCTGCGATCGGCAAGGTGGTCGCGGTTCACAATTTCGGTGGCGGCGATATCCTCGATGTGACGTTGGGCGGGCGCAAGGGCGTGCTGATCCCGTTCACGCAATCCGCCGTGCCTGACGTGTCGATCGCCGAAGGCTTCGTCCGTGTCGACCCGGCATCGGCCGGACTCGTCGAGGACGAGGATGGCGAGCCGCCGCGCGAGGACGATTTCGACCCGAAGGGCAGGCCGCGCGGACCGCGCGACGCCGGGGGCAACCGGTGAGTTTCTCCGCCTCGGTGCTGACACTCTACCCCGAGATGTTTCCGGGTGCACTTGGCCTGTCGCTGGCCGGGCGGGCGCTGGAAGCCGGCACATGGTCGCTGGAAGCGATCCAGATCCGCGACTTCGCCACCGACCGCCACCGCACCGTCGACGATACCCCGGCCGGCGGCGGCGCCGGCATGGTGATGCGCGCCGACGTCCTGGCCAAAGCCATCGACCATGCCTCGCCCGAAGGCGATTTGCGGCCACGGCTGCTGATGAGCCCGCGCGGCAGGCCGCTGACGCAAGCCCGCGTGCGAGAACTGGCCGCCGGGCCGGGCGCCGTCATCCTGTGCGGCCGCTTCGAAGGCGTCGACCAGCGGGTGATCGACGCGCGGAATTTGGAGGAAGTCTCGATCGGCGATTTCATTCTCTCCGGCGGCGAGCCGGCCGCCCTTGTGCTGCTCGACGCCGTGGTGCGGTTGCTGCCTGGGGTCATGGGCAATGCCGTGTCGGGCGAGGAAGAGAGCTTCGAAAACGGCCTCCTCGAACATCCGCACTACACCCGGCCGCAGGAGTTCGAGGGACGAGAGATTCCCGAGGTGCTGATCTCGGGCAATCACAAGAAGATCGCCGCGTGGCGGCGGGCGGAGTCGGAGAAGCTGACCAAGGAGAGGCGGCCGGACCTCCTGGCCGCTCAGCCCTTGGTGAAATAATAGAAGGCGAGGAACAGGCCGACCGCGACGACGAAGCCGCGCACCAGATTTTGCGGCACGCGCTTGGCGATCCAGACGCCGGCATAGCCGCCCAGCGCGCCGCCCGGGATCATGATGATCGCCTGCGGCCAGGCAACCACGCCGCCCGAGACGAAGACGACGATCGCGACAGCGGCGATAACCACGGCCAGCATGTTCTTCAAGGCGTTCAGCCGGTGGTAGTCGCCGGCTTGGGTGAGACCGAGCGTTGCCAGCATCATGACACCCATGCCCGCGCCGAAGAAGCCGCCATAGATGGCGGTGACGAACTGCGCCAGCGAACCGGCAAGCGACCCGACGGACGCCTCGTGCCCCGGCTTCGGCGACGGCTTCAGCCATGGCCCGGCGGCGAACAGGCCGGTTGCGCCGAGCAGCAGCCACGGCACCATGGCGCGAAACGACGGGTTGTCGAGCGCCAGCAGGACCAGCGCGCCGGCCAGCGCGCCGATCGCCGAGATCAGGCAGAGCAGCAGGGCGCCGCGCCAGAAATGCCTGATGTCATCCCAATAGGCGAGCGTCGAGGTGATGTAGCCCGGAAACTGCGTGACCGAGGAGGTTGCGTTGGCGACGATCGGCGGCAGGCCGACCAATGTCATGGCGCCGAAGGTGATGAAGGTGCCGCCGCCGGCGACAGCGTTGGCAGCGCCTGAAAGAAAGCCCGCGACGAAAAGCAGGATGGCATCGAAGACTGACATGGAAGGCCGCCACGGAGAACTGTGCTATGTCAGCCTTAGGGAGCCTGAAGAATGCACGCAACCGGCACGGCGGGATTACCATGGGGCCATGCCGGCAAAAAAGACTCCGGCGCAGGCGTGACAAACTGGTGAAATAGCTGTATGTGCCCGCCGTACTGGCGAGAAAACTTGCCGGACCCGTCAACAATGACGGTGTAGTCGCCCCTGCCCGATGTCTTTGGACAAAAGGCATAGCCGAGCGGTCGATGGAACTGCAAGGCGAGCGCAGGGCGCTCTGACTGTCGAAAGAACAAGAAGTGGATTTTTGAGATGGATCTTATCCGTCAACTCGAGGCCGAGCAGGCCGCCAAGATCGAGGCCAAGCGCAAGCTTCCCGAATTCCAGCCCGGCGACACCGTGCGCGTCCAGGTCCGCGTGACCGAAGGCACCCGCACCCGCGTCCAGGCCTATGAGGGCGTCGTCATCGCCCGCGCCGGTTCCGGCTTCCAGGAAAATTTCACCGTCCGCAAGATCTCCTACGGCGAAGGCGTGGAACGCGTGTTCCCGGTCTATTCGCCGATGGTCGAGGGCGTCGAGATCGTTCGCCGCGGCAAGGTGCGCCGCGCCAAGCTCTATTACCTGCGCGATCGTCGCGGCAAGTCGGCCCGCATTTCGGAAAATACCGGCGTGCGCGCCCGCAAGCTCAACGATGAGGAGCGCGACGCGCTGAACGCCGAAAAGGCTCGCATCGAGGCCGAGAAGGTCGCTGCTGCCCAGGCTCTGGCCGCCGAGACAGCCGCCAAGGAAGCCGCCGAGAAGAAGGCTGCCGACGAAGCCGCCAAGGCCGCGGAAGCGACCCCCGCCGAATAAGCTTTCGACGAAGGATTTCGAAAAAGGCGGCTTCGGCCGCCTTTTTTTGTTTCACCAGACTGTGAACGCTTTCGTCCTCGGGAGCGGCGGTCGTGTGTTGACAGCTAATTACAGTGTACACTAAATAATCGTGTACAAAGTAACTGGAGACGCATGATATGGCACTTTACACGACACAGGCTCACGTCACCGGTGGCCGCGCCGGCCATGGCGAGACCAGCGACGGTTTGCTCAAGGTCGATCTGGCGATGCCCAAAGAGCTCGGCGGGCCAGGCGGGGCCACCAATCCCGAGCAGCTTTTCGCCATCGGCTACGCCGCCTGCTTCGAAAGCGCCATTCGCTTCGTCGCGCGCAAACAGAAACTGCCGCTCGAGGATGCCGCGGTAACCGCCACCGTAAGCCTTCTTCCCAATGGCGAGGGTTTCAAGCTCGGCGTCGCGCTCGCGGCAGAGACGAAAGGCCTTGATCAGGCGGCGGCGGAAGCGCTTGTATCGGCGGCGCACCAGATCTGCCCCTATTCCAACGCCATCAAGGGCAATGTCGAGGTGGCGCTTTCGGCAAAGGCAGCATGATCGCCAAAACCATAAATTCGCCTCCGGACGTCCTGGCGGACTTCGCCGGGATACCGAAGCTCGAGCAGCATCTATGCTTCGCGCTCTACACCGCGAGCGGGCTGATGACCCGGCTCTACCGGCCGTTGCTCGAGCCGCTCGGCCTGACCTATCCGCAATATCTGACCATGCTGGCGCTGTGGGAGCACGCACCGCGCAGTGTCGGCGAGCTCGGCGAGACGCTGGGGCTGGATTCGGCGACGCTGACACCGCTGCTCAAGCGCTTGGAAGCGAACGGTCTGGTCACGCGCCGGCGCGATGCCGCCGATGAACGCCGGGTGTTGGTCGAGCCGACACAACAGGGCCGGGCACTGCGCGAAGGCGCAAAAGAGGTGTCGGCGGCGATGCGTTGCCACTCGCCGCTCGATGGCGATGAACTGAAGTCCCTCCATCAAACCTTGACGCGGCTGATCGACGGATTGCGTCAGGCCGGCACCGATGCGCCGGGCCGAGATTGACCGGAGATCGCAAAGCTCGTTCCTGAATCCTGGGAAGGAGGGCATTGGAATCCGTTTTCACCCATCCTGACGCGGCGGACCGTCTTGCATGCCGCTTGCGGAAAGCTAAAGTCGGCGCCGGATTTTCCTGCAAGCCCGGTCTTTAGCCGGGCGCCTTCAATCCTTGGGGAATGTGTCATGACCAAATCGAAACTGCTGTTGGCCGGCCTGCTTGCCCTTGTCCTGGCGCCCGTTGCCGCCTTCGCTCAAGCGCTGCCCGATCTCGCTGGCAAGAAGGTGGTGGTGGTGACCGAGAACGCCTATCCGCCGCTGCAGTTCATCGATGCCAAGACCGGCAAGCAGATCGGCTGGGAATATGACGCGATGAACGAAATCGCCAAGCGGCTGAATTTCACCGTCGAGTACCAGAACACCTCCTGGGATGCGATGATCCAGGCGGTTTCCGACAACCAGTACAACATCGGCATGACCGGCATCACCATCAAGGACGACCGCAAGGAGAAGGTGGATTTCTCCGACCCCTATATGCGTTCTGAGCAATTCATGCTGGTGCGCGGCGACGAGAGCCGCTTCACCGACGCCAAGACCTTCGGTGCCTTCAAGGACGGGCTGGTCGGCGCGCAGGCCGGCACCACGCCCTTCTACACCGCCGTCTACAGCGTGCTCGACGGCAATGAGCAGAACCCGCGTATCAAACTGTTCGAGACGTTCGGCGCGACGGTGCAGGCGCTGAAGTCGGGCGACGTCGATGTGGTGCTAACCGACGGCACCGCCGGCAAGGGCTATGTCGACGCTTCCGACGGCAAGCTGAAGCTGATCGGCGGACCGCTCGGCACCGAGGATTTCGGTTTCATCTTCCCGAAGGGGTCGGATCTGGTGAAGCCGGTCAACGCGGCGATCGCGGCGTTGAAGGCGGATGGTACGTTCGATGCGCTGAACAAGAAGTGGTTTCTCGACTACAAGATGGGACAGTAGTTCGTCTTGATGCCGATGTGGGGTGATGCGCGCGAAGTCACGCTGACTTTGCGCTTGAACGCCTTGGCGCCCGCCTTGCGCACTACCTACCTGGCCGGCCACGCCTGATGGCACCCCCGCCGTCCTCCGCCAAACCCGACTTCCCGTGGTGGCTGGCCGCCGCCTTTGTCCTTGCCTTGGTCGCCGCGCTCTCGATCGCGGCCAGCGATCTCTATGCCCAGGTCTTCGCCACCGTCGCCAAGGGGATCGGCATCACCATCTTCGTCACGATGATCGCCTTCGCGCTGGCGTCGATGATGGGTCTCGGCGTCGCGCTGATGGGACTGTCGGGCTCGCGCTGGCTGCGGCAGATCGCCCGTTTCTATGTCGAGATCATCCGCGGCGTGCCCATCCTGGTGCTGTTGTTCTGGATCGCTTTCGTCGGCGCACCGGCTTTCGTGGCAGCGTGGAACGCACTGACCGCGCCGCTGCAAAGTGCAGGCTATCTCGGCGAACTTCTGGTGCGCGATGTCTCGCTGTTGTGGCGCGCCATCATGGCGCTGACCATCGGCTATTCGGCTTTCATCTCCGAGGTTTTCCGGGCTGGGATCCAGGCGGTGGAGAAGGGCCAGATCGAAGCAGCGAAGGCGCTCGGGCTGACGCGCGCGCAGCGCTTCCGGCTGGTCGTCTTCCCTCAGGCGATCCGCACCATCCTGCCGCCGCTCGGCAATGATTTCGTCGCCCTGGTCAAGGATTCCTCGCTGGTCTCGGTGCTTGGCGTCGCCGACATCACCCAGATGGGCAAGGTCTATGCCGCCGGCTCGTTCCGCTTCTTCGAGACCTATTCGATCGTCGCCTACATCTACCTCATCCTGACGGTCGGCCTATCGCTGGCGCTCAGGGCGTTGGAGCGGAGGCTGCGAAATCAGCACCAGGAATAGCCCTGAGTCGCAGACAGCGTTACGATTGCAACACAGTCTCGGAGGGTCGGTTCATGATCATCGACAAAGCCAATGCGGCGCTGGATTCCGTCTATGGCGCCGACACGCCGGAAGCGCTGGCGGATGCTTACGCCGCGTGGGCCGCGACCTATGACGGCGAGACCGCCTCGCTTGGTTATCTCTTGCCGTTCCTGATCACCGCCTGGGTGGCGCGCCATGTGCCGGCGGGCGACGGACCGTTGCTCGACGCCGGCTGCGGCACCGGCCTGTCGGGCCCGTCGTTGAAAGCGCTGGGCTATGGCGACATCGCTGGGCTCGATCTCTCGGGCGACATGCTGAAGATCGCCGGTAGCCGAAACGCCTATAACGACCTGAAACAGGCGATGCTGGGCCGGCCGCTGCCGTGGCCGGACGGCCATTTCCGTGCCTTCTTCTCGACCGGCGTGTTCACCATCAGCCATGCGCCGGCTTCTAGCCTGCACGAGTTGGTGCGCATCACCAGGAAGGGCGGCCATGCCATTTTTACCGTGCGCGACCAGGTTTTCGAAAGCGGCGGATTTCAGGCCGTGTTCGATGAACTGGAGCAGGCGAAGAAATGGCGGTCGGTCGAGGAAAGCCCATGGTTCCGCTGTTATGCGATCGCCGAACCCGACGCTCTGGTGAAGACGTTCGTGTTCGAGGTAATCTGAGCCGCGAGTCCGCCAAGCTTGGCGCCCTTCCTCTCCCTCCGGAGGGGGGGAGAGGTGGCGCTGCGCAGCAGCGACGGAGTGGGGGAAGCCATTCGCCTGACGCGCCGCCGCAAAGACGCCAACCACCATCCAACCCCCCGCCGGTTGTGTCACTCTGGTGTACTAAAACTTGGTTAAAAGATCCACCCCCACTCGGTCTTGCTTCGCTCCACACCTCTCCCCCGATCGACGGGGGAGAGGAAGGCGCGAGTTCCCCCACCTTGTTACCCTTCCTCTCCCCTGAAGGTGTGGAAGTGAGGACGAGGTACCCAAGTGCTACGAAGACACACCGCAATTGCCGAAAACCCAAAACATTGGTATGAGCCACGCCATGGAAGAGCTTTTTGGCGATCCGGCTTACAAGGGGTTCGTGCTGCAGGACAGAAAACGCCTGCCGTCGCGCTTCTCCGCGCGGGTGTCCGGTGCGCTGACCAGCCGACTTAGCCAGGCCGACTGATCCAGGTCGTTCGCCGGCCCGAAATTGCCGGCTTCTGTTCTTCCCATTCTCATATCGACGGATTTACGCACATGAGCGCACCGCGCACCCTCTACGACAAGATTTTCGACGATCACGTCGTCGACCGCCAGGACGACGGCACCTGTTTGCTCTACATCGACCGCCACCTGGTCCATGAAGTGACCAGCCCGCAGGCCTTCGAAGGCCTGCGCTTGAGCGGCAGAAAAGTTCGTCATCCGGAAAAGACGCTGGCCGTGGTCGACCACAATGTCTCGACCTCGCCCGAACGCAAATTCGGCATCAAGAACGAGGAAAGCCGCATCCAGGTCGAGGCGCTGGCCAAGAACGCCAAGGATTTCGGCGTCGAATATTATTCCGAGAACGATATCCGCCAGGGCATCGTCCACATCATCGGACCGGAGCAGGGCTTCACGCTGCCCGGCATGACCATCGTCTGCGGCGACAGCCACACCTCGACGCACGGCGCCTTCGGCGCGCTGGCGCATGGCATCGGCACGTCGGAGGTCGAGCATGTGCTGGCGACCCAGACGCTGATCCAGCGCAAGGCCAAGAACATGCTGGTGCGCGTCGACGGCCAACTGCCGGCAGGCGTCACCGCCAAGGACATCATCCTCGCCATCATCGGCGAGATCGGCACCGCCGGCGGCACCGGCTACGTCATCGAATATGCCGGCGAGGCGATCCGTTCGCTGTCGATGGAAGGCCGCATGACGATCTGCAACATGTCGATCGAGGGCGGCGCCCGCGCCGGCCTGATCGCCGCCGACGAGACCACCTTCGCCTATGTCAAGGATAAGCCGCGTGCCCCGAAGGGCGCGGCCTGGGATGCGGCCCTCGAATACTGGAAGACGCTGCGGTCCGACGAGGGTGCGCATTTCGACAAGGTCATCGTGCTCGACGCGGCGAAATTGCCGCCGATCGTGTCCTGGGGCTCGTCGCCCGAGGATGTCGTGTCGGTGCAAGGCATCGTGCCGAACCCGAACGACATCGCCGATGAGAACAAGCGCACCTCCAAGCAGCGCGCACTCGACTATATGGGGCTTACGCCGGGGACCAAGATCACCGACATCGCGCTCGACCGCGTCTTCATCGGCTCCTGCACCAATGGCCGTATCGAGGATCTGCGTGCCGTCGCCAAGGTGGTTGAAGGCAAGACGGTCAGCCCGCATGTCGATGCCATGATCGTGCCGGGTTCCGGCCTGGTCAAGGAACAGGCGGAAGCCGAAGGTCTCGACAAGATCTTCCTCGCCGCCGGTTTCGACTGGCGCGAGCCGGGCTGCTCGATGTGCCTGGCCATGAACGACGACCGGCTGAAGCCGCATGAACGCTGCGCCTCTACCTCGAACCGAAATTTCGAGGGCCGGCAAGGCTTCAAGGGCCGCACCCATCTGGTATCGCCGGCAATGGCGGCGGCCGCCGCGATCGCCGGCCACTTCGTCGACATCCGCGATTGGAAATAACCTAGAGCGGTTCACCGTTTCACGGAAACGACGAACCGCTCTAACTCTTTGTTTTTACGCAATTCCGGACGGAAAATCGTTTCACACTTTTCCTGGAATTGCTCTAAGGTCGAATAGAACCCGGGCCGCACGCGGCCCGGGTCAAACCTTGTCGTCGCGCCGGACGAGCTCGTGGAAATCCTCGCGGCGTCCAGGCTGGTCGGCCGCGACCACCAGCGCCAGCTGCTGCTCTTCAAAGAGCCTGAACCATTCGTCCCATTCCACGAGTTCATAGCCGCCCGCGTTGATCGGCCGTTCCGGCTCGTCCTGATCCTGATAGGCGCGCTGGTCGAAGACCAGCCTCAGCATGGGCTGCGTTCCCGCCTCCGGCGACACATCGACAATTGCCGGAAAGCCGGCGCGCGCGGCGACCCACGAGCGGATTGCATCGTGGTCGGTCAGTGGGATCGTGTCGGCCATGGGCTGCTCCTGCTTGTGCACTGAGGAACGCTGGCGGAAGGTCCGGGTTCCCTGACAACATATCGCGGCACCCGAGGTGCTTAACCGCTTGTTTGGGCTTGCGCCCTAAGGTCTCCCCTGACGTCAAGCGAGGGGAAGTCACGGTCCATTGGACACCGGTCTGCTGATAGCGCTGCTCAATCCGACGATCGCGCTGGCGCTCGGCGCGGCGTTCCTCGTGCTGTGGTTCCATCAGCGCCATCGCCCGTATCTCGCCGTGCTGGCGCTCAGCTACTGTGTTTCGGCACTCGGTTTTCTGTTCCAGTATTTCACCTTGCCCATCGGCATGGCGCTTACCAAGCTGGTGTCCAACACCTTCTTCACCATCGCCGGCTGTTGCCTGTCCAGCGCCATCGTTGCCCGCTATGGCCGCAAGGTGCCTTATGTGGGGATCGGCGTGTTGGCAGGCGGTGGCCTGGCATCATTTTGCTGGTTCCTTTTCGTCGAACCCGATCTCACCTGGCGCATCCTGGCGATGAATTTCGGATTCGGCGGCCTCAGCCTTCTGGTCGCCGCCGAACTGCGACCGGTGCGCGACAACGGCCCGACGGAAAAGATCCTGTTCGTGCTGTCGCTGCTGTCGGTGCTCAACTTCTTCGTGCGCACCCTCGTCGTCGTCATCGCGCACGGACCCTTCACCAGCTACGATGGGTTCTACGGCTCATCCTACTGGACGACGGCGCTGCTGTCGCACGCGCTTCTGTCATTGCTGATCGCGCTTTGCCTGTTCACCGCCGCGGCACTGGATGTGATGAAGGCGCTGAAGACCGAGACGCATACCGATCCGCTTTCGGGTCTGCTTAACAGGCGCGGTTTCGAGGAGCGCGCGATCCATCTCCTGCAACGCTGCGCGGCGGCGAAATTCCCGGTGGCGCTGGTGCTGGCCGACCTCGACCATTTCAAGGCGCTCAACGACCTGCACGGGCACCCAGCGGGCGATCGCGTGATCGCCGACTTCGCCGCCAAGCTCCGATCGGCCGCCGGTGCGCGCGGCGTCGCCGGGCGTATCGGCGGCGAGGAGTTTGCGGTGCTGCTGCCCTGGAGCGATCTTGCCGCGGCGCGATTGTTCGCGGAAGCCGTGCGCACGCTCTATTCGGCCGGCAACGTCGACGGGCTTCCCGCCGGCACCAAGGTCACGGCCAGCTTCGGCGTTGCGGCCCGCAGCGGCGACGAGGCGCTGGAGCCATTGACGCGCCGCGCCGACGATGCGCTGTACAAGGCCAAGAAGAACGGCCGCGACAGCGTGCGCCTGTCGTACGAACGGCCGGAAACGGCGTTCGTGCCGGAGCCGTTCAAGACCGGCTGATCCCGCACCGCGGCCGGCGTTAACATCTTTTTCGCCCGTCGATGTTAGGTGAGACGCGGGGTGCGAAAAGACATGAGCGGTGCCAACTTCATCCTGCTGATCAACCTGTCGGTCGCCGGCCTGCTGGCGGCGTCCTTCATGGCTGTTGCGTTCCAGGATGCCAGCCGCGTGCCTGCGCGGTGGCTGGCCTTCGGCTATCTCCTGGGCATGGCCTATTTCGCCATCGAATTCAGCATTCCAGCTTTCGACAATGCACGGCCCGTGGTCGTTGCCGCCTTCGCGGTGTTCCTTGGCGCCACAATTGCCTTCAATGGCGGGCTTGCGCGCAAATACGGCATGGCCCCGCCGTGGGCACCGATGCTGTTCTTTCTGTTGGCCGCCACCATTGCAGTCTATTTCGTGCAGGATCTGCCGCGCCAGTCGCTGGCCCGCATGATGGCCTACCAGCTTCCCTATGCCGCCATGCAGGTCGTCGGACTGGCCATCGTCTGTTCATCCAGGCAAAGGCGCGGCCGGCTCGACCGCATTTTGATGGCCGTGCTGGCCGCCAGCAGTGCCCAGTTTGCCTCAAAGCCGTTCATAGCGCACGCGCTGGGCGGCTGGGGCGGTAACCCACAGGCCTATCTGCAAAGCAGTTACGCGCTGGTCTCGCAGTCGCTGGGCACCGTCTTCGGCCTGGCGCTGGCGCTGCTGATGCTGGCCATACTGGTTCGCGACGTGCTCGCCGAAGTGATGTCGAAGTCGGAGATGGACACGCTTTCCGGGTTGCTCAACCGCGGCGGTTTCGCGCGCCATGCCGAGCTGGCAATGCTTGGCGCCACGCGGCAATGCGTGCCGGTCACCCTGGTCATCGCCGATCTCGATCATTTCAAGAGCGTCAACGACAGCTTTGGCCATGCCTCCGGCGACCGGGTCATCGAGACCTTCGCCGGCCTGCTGCGCGAGGCCGCCGCCGGCCACCAAGTCACGGGCCGTATCGGTGGCGAAGAGTTCGCCATTATCCTGCCGGGAACCAACCTTGCCGCCGCCCGGCTGTTCGCCGAGGGAACACGCAGTGCCTTCGG
Source organism: Mesorhizobium sp. M0587 (assembly GCF_040320945.1). Lineage (NCBI taxonomy): Bacteria > Pseudomonadati > Pseudomonadota > Alphaproteobacteria > Hyphomicrobiales > Phyllobacteriaceae > Mesorhizobium > Mesorhizobium sp. M0587. The sequence goes on along the minus strand of NZ_JAMYQP010000016.1, from coordinate 59,200 downwards.
CACATTGCCCATCGACGGGCTGCCGCTCGACAATCGCTGCACGGCAAGCTTCGGCGTCGCCGAACTCCATGCCGGCGAGAATTTTTCCGACCTCATGCGGCGCGCGGATGACGCGCTCTACCAGGCGAAGAATCGCGGGCGCGACTGCGTTCGCGTTTCCACCGGACCTGCCGCCCGCGAGATCACGGCTGCAAACACCCGATAGAAAAGCCTTCGACGTTGAACCGCGCCAGAGCGCTTCACCTGTTCACGGCAACGCCGAGCCGCTCCATCTCTTTGTTCTACGCAATTCCCTTGGGAAAGCGCTACGCGCTTTTCCCGGGAAAACCGTCTCACACTTCCTGGAATTGCTCTAGCGGCAGGGACTGAGGTCCGGCATCTCGCCGTCGGAAAGCCCGTACATGTAGCTGCGCCCCTTGACGAACACCGGCGGGCGGTAGCAATCGCCGTAACCCGATATCTCGTCGGCTTCGTTCTCGTAGATCACCTTGGGCTGGCCGGCACCGGTATAGTCGGACAGCTGCTTGGCCAGCCTGCCTTCGCCGACGAGGATGCGTTTGTAGCCGGCGGCGCTGTCGATGACGAGATTGCCGAAAGAATCGGCGTAGACCCGGTCCTGATGGCGCGCTCCGGCGAGCGCGGGTGCCGCCAGGCCCGCGACCGAAGCCGCCACTATGAGCGCCGCAAGGCGCGATCTGCCCGAATTCGAACGCATGGCGTCCTCCGTGTTAGGCCAAAGCGCGTCACGACGCGTTTCTGGTCCCTGGTTGGATGCATGTCGTTGGCCCAAAACCGCCGCCCTGCTTTTTGGGCGACATGCATGCCTCCTCGAATCGGAAATTAACCTTTTCTTAACCTTTGTTAAGAGGCTTGCGCGCCGCCCGGCGATGTCTTGACAAACATGGTTAATATTCGACTGGGGAAGCCCTTTTCGACCACCCTTGCCCGACGGGCGCCAGCAAGGATCTGCCGGCCCCGCCGCCAACCAGAACAGCCGTTTCGAGCGAGTGCATGACGCGATTGTGATCGATGGCGGCGAAGCGCTGGTGACGGAGGCTGGATCGACACCGATTACCTGGAACCGCCAGGCCGGAATGGCAGATGCCATGCACATGCTGCACTGCAGCGATATCGAGCCGGCTTCGGGCCGCCAGCCGCTAATCGATTGAAGCTCAAGCCTGCCTTTTAGTCAGACTAAATTACGTTTTCGAAACGGTTTTCCGGCTTTGACGCGGTGCAAAAAGAGCATTAGAAACCGGCTGTCCGAAGTCGCAACCGGAAGCGGTGATGCCGCATTTCCACCTGAGGCAGGAGACGCCGAACTGGGGGAGCCATGAGCAAATCACCAGCCACCCGCGATTTCGCCAGACGTGAACGGCCGCTTTCGCCGCACCTCACCGTGTACAGGCCGCCGATCACGATGACGATGTCGATCATCCATCGCATCACCGGTGGCGCGCTTTACTTCGGCACGCTGCTGGTCGCCGTCTGGCTGATGGCGGCGGCAAGCTCTCAGGCGACCTTCGATTGGGTCAATTGGGCGTTCGGCAGCTGGCTCGGCCGGCTTATCCTGTTCGGCTACACCTGGGCGCTGATGCATCACATGCTGGGCGGCGTGCGTCATCTGATCTGGGATACCGGCGCCGGCCTCGAGAAGCACACCGCCTCGAGAATAGCTTGGGCAACGCTGGTCGGCTCGATCCTGCTCACACTGCTGATCTGGATCGCCGGCTATATGGCGCGGGGAGCCTGACCATGAGCGCTGGCAAGACCGACATGCGCACGCCGCTGGCGAAGGTTCGCGGCCTGGGCTCCGCCCGCGAAGGGACCGGACATTTCTGGCGTCAGCGGCTGACGGCGATCGCCAACATCCCGCTCATCCTGTTCTTCGTCGGATTCCTGATCGCGCTCAACGGCACCGGCTACGTCCAGGTTCGGGCAGCGCTTGCCAATCCCTTGGTGGCTCTGGTGCTGGCCTTGGTGCTGGTCTCCGGTCTCACCCATATGCGGATCGGCATGCAGGCGATCATCGAGGACTACGTGCACGGCGAAGGCACGAAGCTGGCGCTGATCGCGCTCAATACATTTTTCACGGTAGCGGTCGGCGTCGCCTCGATCTTCGCCCTGCTCAAACTGGCATTCGGAGGCTGAGTTGGCCAAGGACGCGAAATCAGCCAACACGGCGGGCTATACCTTTGTCGACCACAAGTTCGACGTGGTGGTCGTCGGCGCCGGCGGTGCGGGCCTGCGTGCCACGCTTGGCATGGCCGAACAGGGCCTGCGCACCGCCTGCATCACCAAGGTGTTCCCGACGCGCTCGCACACGGTGGCCGCGCAAGGCGGCATCGCCGCTTCGCTTGCGAATATGGGGCCCGATAATTGGCAATGGCATCTCTTCGATACGGTCAAGGGTTCGGACTGGCTGGGCGATATCGACGCGCAGGAATACATGGTCCAGCAGGCGCCCGCCGCCGTCTACGAACTCGAACATTACGGCGTGCCATTCTCGCGCACCGAAGAGGGCAAGATCTACCAGCGGCCGTTCGGCGGCATGATGATGAATTTCGGCGAGGGTCCGCCTGTGCAACGCACATGCGCCGCCGCCGACCGGACCGGCCACGCCATGCTGCACACGCTCTACGGCCAGTCGCTGAAGAACAACGCGCAGTTCTTCATCGAGTATTTCGCGCTCGACCTGATCATGGAGCCGGACGGCACCTGCACGGGCGTCGTTGCCTGGAATCTGGATGACGGCACCATCCACCGCTTCTCGGCAAAAATGGTGGTGCTGGCGACAGGCGGCTACGGCCGCGCCTATTTCTCGGCCACCTCGGCGCATACCTGCACCGGCGACGGCGGCGGGATGGCCGCTCGCGCCGGTTTTCCGCTGCAAGACATGGAGTTCGTGCAGTTCCACCCGACCGGCATCTACGGTGCCGGCTGCCTGATTACCGAAGGCGCGCGCGGCGAGGGCGGCTATCTCGTCAATTCCGAGGGTGAGCGCTTCATGGAGCGCTATGCGCCGTCGGCCAAGGACCTTGCTTCACGCGATGTGGTGTCGCGCTGCATGACGCTGGAAATACGCGAAGGCCGCGGCGTCGGCCCGAAGAAGGACCACATCTTCCTGCATCTCGACCATCTCGACCCGGCCGTGCTGCACGAGCGGCTGCCCGGCATTTCGGAATCGGCCAAGATCTTCGCCGGCGTCGACCTGACCAAGGAGCCGATCCCGGTGCTGCCGACGGTGCATTACAACATGGGCGGCGTGCCGACCAATTATTGGGGCGAGGCGCTCAGTCCGACGCCGGAAGCCCCCGACCGGGTATCGCCAGGGCTGATGGCGGTGGGCGAGGCGAGCTGCGCCTCCGTGCATGGCGCCAACCGGCTGGGCTCCAACTCGCTGATCGATCTCGTCGTGTTCGGCCGCGCGGCGGCGATTCGCGCCGGCCAGGTCATCGACCGCAAATCGCAGATCCCGTCACCCAACGAAGCCTCGGTAGAAAAGATCATGGACCGCTTCGACCGGCTGCGCCACGCCAATGGCTCGACGCCGACGGCAAGCCTGCGCGAGAAGATGCAGAAGGCGATGCAGGACGACGCGGCGGTGTTCCGCACGCAGGAATCGCTGGAAAACGGCTGCAAGCGCGTTTCGGAAATCTGGACCGACCTGAAGGACGTAAAGGTCTTCGACCGCTCGATGATCTGGAACTCCGACCTGGTGGAGACGCTGGAGCTGGAAAACCTGATGGCCAACGCCATCACCACGGTCTACAGCGCCGAGGCCCGCAAGGAGAGCCGTGGCGCGCATGCGCGCGAAGATTTCTCCGCCCGCGACGACGCCGGCTGGCGCAAGCACACGCTGGCCAGGGTGAGCGAAGACGGCAAGGTGACGCTCTCCTATCGCCCGGTGCACACCGAGCCGCAGCTGGCGGAAAAGGACGGCGGCATCAGCCTCGCCAAGATCGCGCCCAAGGCCCGGGTGTATTGAGGATCGAACATGGTCGAACTGACGCTCCCCAAGAACTCGAAAATCCAGCAAGGCAAGTCCTGGCCGAAGCCGGACGGCGCCACCAACCTGCGCGAATACCGCATCTACCGCTGGTCGCCGGACGATGACGAGAACCCGCGCATGGACACCTATTTCGTCGACATGGACGATTGCGGGCCGATGGTGCTCGACGCGCTGCTGTGGATCAAGAACAAGATCGACCCGACGCTGACCTTGCGCCGCTCCTGCCGCGAAGGCATTTGCGGTTCCTGCGCCATGAACATCGATGGCTCCAACACGCTTGCCTGCACCAAGGGCTGCGACGACATTTCCGGCGCCGTCAAGGTCTATCCGCTGCCACATATGCAAGTGGTCAAGGACCTGGTGCCCGACCTCACCAATTTCTACGCCCAGCACGCCTCGATCGAGCCGTGGCTGAAGACGGTGTCGCCGGAGCCGGCCAAGGAGTGGCTGCAGAGCCATGAGGACCGCGAGAAGCTCGACGGGCTCTACGAGTGCATATTGTGCGCCTGCTGCTCCACCTCGTGCCCGAGCTATTGGTGGAACGGCGACCGCTATCTGGGCCCGGCAACGCTGTTGCAGGCCTATCGCTGGCTGATCGATTCCCGGGACGAGGCCAAGGGCGAGCGGCTCGACAATCTCGAAGACCCGTTCCGGCTCTATCGTTGCCACACCATCATGAACTGCGCGCAGACCTGCCCCAAGGGGCTGAATCCGGCAAAGGCGATCGCAGAGATCAAGAAGATGATGGTGGAGAGAAGGGTTTAGCGACAGGCAACTGACGATGGGCGGAAGGCTTCGGTAACCTTGAGGCATTGCGGCAGTGTACGCAGAAAACCGATTTCTTGGAGTTGAGTAGCCGATCCAATGAGTGATGACCTTCCTATCCTTTCCCCCATCGAAGCCCGCGTGCTCGGCTGCCTGATCGAGAAGAAGGAGCTGACGCCGGACGTCTACCCAATGACGCTCAATGGCGCGCATGCCGCGGCCAACCAGAAGACGGCGCGCGAGCCGGTGATGTCGGTCGAGCTTGTCGAGGTCAGGCGGGCGCTGAGCCAGCTCGAGCAGAAGGGTCTGGTCCGGCAGGCCTTCGCTTCGCGCGTCGAGCGCTACGAGCATCTGGTGGCACAGCGTTTCTCACTGACTTCGGCTCAGATCGCGCTGATCGGCCTGATGCTGTTGCGCGGACCGCAGACGGCGCATGAACTGCTGGCGCGGGCCGAGCGCATGGCACGGTTTTCGTCGATCGACGCGCTGCGCACCGATCTCGACCTGCTGATCGGCCGCAAACCGCCGCTGGTCATGCTGATCGAGCGCGGACCCGGCCAGCGCGAGGAGCGCTTCATGCACCTGCTGAGCGGGACACCACAGATCGCGACTAACGCCATGCACCATATCCCGCCGGCCGCCTCGCCTGGCTGCGCGAGCGCATCGAGGCGCTCACCGGCGAAGCGCGCACCTAATCTTTCGTTTGAAGAGGCCTCTTCAGCCCAGCTTGGCGTCGAGCGACACCTTGATGGCGCCGAGCGCCTTTGAGACCGGGCACTCGGCCTTGGCCTTCTCGGCCAATTCCTTGAACTTGGCCGCATCGATGCCGGGCACCTTGCCGACCAGCGTAATGGCGCTGCCGGTGATGCCGGTGCCGGGAACCAGTGTCACCACGGCCTTGGCGTCGAGTTCGGTGGCGGGCGTGCCGTTCTCGGCCAGGAAGTGCGAAAGCTGCATGGCGTAGCAGCCGGCATGCGCAGCGGCGATCAGCTCTTCCGGATTGGTGCCGGATTTGCCGCTCTCGTCCTCGAAGCGCGCCTTGAACGAATAGGGCGTGCCCTTCAGCGTCCCGCTCTGGCTGTCGATCGTGCCGTTGCCCTCTTTCAAATTGCCTTTCCAGACGGCATTTGCGGTGCGGTCCATGAAGTCCTCCTTGGTTGTCGTGACTTTGTCCTGGGTGAGCCCGGCGTCCGGTCAACTATAGCGCGCGCGGACACGAAGGCCACCGCGCTCTTTGGGCAACCGCATGATGTCGCGGCGGCGGCCCCAATTTCTTTAAAAAAATGCGGGTGCAAAAATGTCGACTTCGATCCGCCCCGGCCGTCCTGCGGGCGGCCACGCTAGTGATGGCCGGATGGAGGCTCGTATGAACAACCTGTTTTCTGCTCATTGGACAAGCACCGGCCGAAAGGCCGGTGAACGCGAAACCGACTGGTCGCACCTGCCGCCCTCCGGCTTCGGCCGGCTGCTGGTGGCGATCGTCGTCATCGGGATTGCGGTATGCCTTCTCGATCATGCGGACAAAGGCCCGGCTGACAGCTTGATCGCCTCATCCTATGTTTCGTCATCACAAGGGATATAGACATGAAATATGTTTGCCTGGTCTACGGCGAGGAAAAAGACCTCCATGCGATGACACCGGAGCGATTGGCCAAGCTCGACGCCGATTCGATGGCTCATGACCGGTCACTGGACCAACGCGGGATACTGATCATCGCGCAGGCGCTGCAATCGGTGAAAACGTCGAAAACCGTGCGCAGACGCAAGGGCAAGAGGCTGGTTACCGACGGCCCGTTCGCCGAGACCAAGGAGCAGTTGCTCGGTTTCGTCATGATCGAGGCGGAGGATCTCGACAAGGCGCTGGAGATCGCCGACGAGATTCCGCTGGCTGAAATCGGCACCATCGAAGTGCGGGCGATCTACAACGTGCCGGGATCATAGACGTGTTTTGTGCCTCGCCGTTTGCGACGGCGCCGCCGCGCCGGAGCGCTGACGGAGCGAGGCGAGGTTTCTTCGCCGGGAGAACTCTTGCGTGTTGAAGCACGGCAAGAGTTCTCCTATCGTCGCCGGGGCTTTGGGGGATTTCGACATGCCTTTCCTGATTGCTGTCCTTGGCATCGTGGGAGCGGCGGCGTTGTGGTGGTATCGGATGAAGGCCATGAACGAGGCCGCGCGTGACGTCGCCGACGTCATCGGCCGGGTCCAGGGCTCCGTGCGCCGCAAGAAACTGCGCAGGCAGGCGGCCCTGTCGCCGCTGACGGCGATCGACGATCCGGTGGTGGCCGCTGCGACGCTGATCGCATCCATCGTCTCCGAAGATGGGCCGATCCTGCCACAGCGCGAAGCCGTCATCCGCGCTGTGATCTCCGAGATCGCCGACAAGAAGAAGACCGACGAAGCGGTGATCTACGCCAAATGGGCGGCCTCACAGATCGATGACACGACTGTCGTCATCGACAAGCTGGCGCCGTTCCTGCGCCAGCGTCTCGATGTGGCCGAGCGGAACGATCTCCTGCGGATGGTCAATCGCGCGGCCCAGGGCGGAGAGAAACGCCTTGTTATATCCGATCAGAGAATATTGCGGCTGCGGCAGAAGCTCGGCTTCGAAGTGAATTGAGCGACAACACTCGGGGCGTTCAAACGCCGAACCGCGTTATCTCGTTCTTTTAGGTAACTCTAGACGGAGAACCGTTCACGCTCTTCCCGGCCGGGATTGCCTTAGATCGCCTCGCCTTTCAGCAGCCTGGGCGTCCCGGCGGAAAGTCCAGACGCCTGCCGGATGAAAAAATCCTTCAGCCTCGGCATCCGTTCGACGAGGCCAAGGCCGATGTCGCGTGCGGCCCGCAGCGGACCGATGTCGTTGGAAAACAAACGGTTCAGCACATCGGTGGTGATGCCCATCTGTACCGTGTCGAAACGGCGCCACTGCTGGTAGCGTTCGAGCACGTCGAGCGCGCCGATGTCCTGGCCGAGCCGGTCGGCCTCGACGATCACTTCAGCCAAAGCGGCGACATCCTTGAAGCCGAGGTTAAGGCCCTGGCCGGCGATCGGGTGGATGCCGTGGGCGGCGTCGCCGGCAAGCGCGATGCGCGGCGCGACGAAGGCGCGGGCAAGGGTCAGGCCGAGCGGCCAGGCGCGCGGTTTGTCGGCGACCCGTATCTCGCCGAGCTTCAGGCCGAAGCGCTGTTCAAGTTCGTGCTCGAAGACGAGATCGTCGCCTTCCACGAGCGTTTTCGCATCTTCCGCGCGTTCGACCCAGACGATCGACGAGCGGTTGGTGCCGTCATCGTCCGGTTTGAGCGGCAGCGTGGCAAAGGGGCCGGCGGGGAGGAAATGCTCCTCGGCGCGGCCATTGTGCGGACGTTCATGCGCCACGGTGCAGACGATGCCGGACTGCCCATATTCCCACTTCACGGTCTTGATGCCGGCCATGTCGCGCAGCTTCGAGTTGACGCCGTCGGCGGCGACCAGCAGCCTTGCCTTCAGCGTCGCACCGTCGGCAAGATGCATTGTGATGCCGGTGCCGTTGGTCTCGAAGCTTTGCACCGCGACGCCTTCGATGATGTCGATGCCGAGTTTTTCGGCGCTGGCCCGCAAGGCGCCGTTCAAGACCTTGTTGGCAACCATATGCGCGAAAGGTTCGCCCGGCGCCACCTCGCCGTCGAACGTCAGGAAGACCGGACGGACCGGATCGGCGCTGCGCGAATCGGTGATGATCATCTCGGTGATCGCCTGTGCCTGCGGCGCCATCTCGGCCCACACGCCGAGTTGGTCGAGCATGCGGCAGGCGGCCGCGGCAATGGCGGAAGCGCGGCCATCCCTTTGCCAGGCGCCAGCGGGCGCGGCATCGACAAGGGCGACGGCAAGGCCCGGCCGGGCCTGCTTCAGCGAGACGGCGGCGGCGAGGCCGACATAGCCTGCGCCAGCGACGAGAACATCGAGCCCGGATCTGGTCTTGGCGTCCGTCTTGCGTTCCATTGTCGTTGCTCCTTGCGCGCCAGCCTGGGCCTGCGCCCTTGACGGCTCGTTGTTCCTGTCGGAAACCGCCATAGCAATTTTGAGGCGAGGTCACAAAACATGACGGCGGCCATGGACGAGCTTCTCGGCATTCTCGACCTCGAGAGGCTGGAGCACAATCTGTATCGTGGTCGCAGCCCCCAGGTGGAATGGCAGCGCGTTTTCGGCGGCCAGACCATCGCCCAGGCCCTGGTTGCGGCGCAACGCACCGTACAGCCCGACCGGTTCGTGCATTCGCTGCACGGCTATTTCATGCGGCCCGGCGATATCAAGGTGCCGATCGTCTATGAGGTCGACCGCATCCGCGATGGTGGCTCCTTCACCACCCGCCGCGTGCTGGCGATCCAGCACGGGCAGGCGATCTTTTCGCTGGAAGCCTCGTTCCAGGTCGACGAAAAGGGGCTCGAACATCAGTTCGCCCTGCCCGACGACGTGCCACCGCCGGAAGGCTTGCAGACGCAGCGGCAGCTGCTCGAGAAGGCCGAGCGGGTACCGGAGGCGGTGCGCCGCTTCTGGGCGCGGGAGCGGCCACTGGAGCTCAGGCCGGTCAATCTCCAGCACTATGAAAGCCGTGATAAGCTGCCGCCCCGGCAGAATGTCTGGATCCGCCTTGCCGGACCGGTTCCGGACGACCGCGCGCTGCAATCGGCGCTGCTCGCCTATCTCTCGGACATGACGCTGCTCGACACGTCGACCTTCGCGCATGGGCGCGGGCTGTTCGACCCCGATATCCAGGCGGCCAGCCTTGACCACTCCATGTGGTTCCATCGGCCGCATGCGCTCGACGGCTGGCTGCTCTATGCGCAGGACAGCCCGTCGAGCTCGGGATCGCGTGGTTTCAGCCGCGGCACTCTCTATGCGCGCGACGGCACGCTGATCGCCTCGATGGCGCAGGAAGGGCTGATCCGGCTCCGGCGCTGAGGCGGCCCAGGATGGAGATTGTTCGCCGCAGCTCCTTGTTTGAGCACGAGCGTTTTGAGATCCCAGCCCGGACGCCCGTAAAATGGGCGTTTTTTAAAAATTGCATCTTTTTTAGGCAACTGCCTGGCCGCTGATCCAGACATCTGATGGCTGCAGCGGCATCAAATCCATTGTTTACAATCAGTTAACACCCTGCCTCGGCAATTGGCACGGAGCTTGAATTGTGCCGGGCACTCTCCGGCTCTCCTTGGGATCGGTGAAGTCGTGCAAACGCGGGGGACCGCAACAGCAAAAGGGTGAAACCTTATGAAAATCGTGATGGCAATCATCAAGCCGTTCAAGCTCGACGAGGTACGCGAGGCGCTTACCGCAGTCGGCATCCAGGGCCTGACCGTCACCGAAGTCAAAGGCTACGGGCGTCAGAAAGGGCATACGGAAATCTATCGCGGGGCGGAATACGCGGTCAGTTTCCTGCCAAAGATCAAGATCGAGGTCGCGGTCAGCGCGGACATGGTCGACAAGGCCGTGGAAGCCATCACCGCTGCCGCCAAGACCGGCCAGATCGGCGACGGCAAGATCTTCGTCTTCGGCATCGACCAGGCGGTGCGCATCCGCACCGGCGAAACAGACACCGACGCGCTTTGAGCGGCGAACACGTATTCCAATGGAGAGTTCAATGAATATTCCTTCCACCTTGAAGACGACGGGACGCGCCGCCCTTTTGGGCTCGCTCGCTCTCGCAGCGTTGGGCACGGTCGCCGCCTTCGCGCAGGAAGCGGCGCCGGCCGCGGCCGCTCCGGCCCCCACTCCGGTGCTCGACACCGGCAACACCGCCTGGATGCTGACCTCGACGGCGTTGGTGCTGATGATGACCATCCCGGGCCTGGCGCTGTTCTACGGCGGCATGGTGCGCAACAAGAACGTGCTCGCCACCGTCATGCAGAGCTTTGCCATCACCTGCCTGGTGACGGTGCTGTGGTTCATGTTCGGCTACTCGCTGGCCTTCTCCGACGGCGGCGGCATGAACGCCTATCTCGGCGGTTTCTCGAAATTCTTCCATCAGGGCATCACCACCTCGACGCTGTGGGCGCCAGGCGTGGCGAACATTCCTGAATTCGTCTTCTCGATGTTCCAGATGACCTTCGCCATCATCACGCCTGCCCTCATCGCCGGCGCCTTCGCCGAGCGCATGAAGTTCTCGGCGCTGCTGATCTTCATGGCGCTATGGCTGCTGGTCGTCTATGCGCCGATCGCGCATTGGGTCTGGGGCGGCGGCTTCCTTGGCGCGGCCGGTGTGCTCGACTTCGCCGGCGGCACGGTCGTCCACATCAACGCCGGTGTCGCGGGTCTGGTCTGCGCGCTGGTTCTCGGCAAGCGCGAAGGCTACGGCACCACCAACATGGCGCCGCATAACCTGGTCTATTCGGTGATCGGCGCTTCGCTGCTGTGGGTCGGCTGGTTCGGCTTCAACGCCGGTTCGGAACTGGCGGCTGACGGTCTTGCCGGCGCCGCCATGCTCAACACCCAGGTAGCCACCGCCGCGGCGGCACTGGCCTGGATGTTCGCCGAATGGATCGTCGCCAAGAAACCCTCGGTCCTCGGCATCATCTCGGGCGCCGTTGCCGGTCTCGTCGCGGTGACGCCGGCTTCCGGCTTCGTCAACCCGACCGGCGCCTTCATCGTCGGCATCGTCGCCGGCGTCGGCTGCTACATCTCGGCGGTCAAGATCAAGCACATGTTCGGCTATGACGACTCGCTGGATGCGTTCGGCGTCCATGGCGTCGGCGGTGTGATCGGCGCTCTGCTGACCGGCGTGCTCGCCGACCCGGCGATCAACAGCCTCGGGGCGGGCGCTTCCATCGGCAAGCAGCTCTACGGCATTGTCTTCACCATCCTGTGGACGGCGATCGCCACCTTCGTGATCCTCTACATCGTCAAGGCGCTGGTCGGTTTGCGTCCGAGCACCCAGGAAGAGGTCGAAGGCCTCGACATCTCCCAGCATGGCGAAGTGGTGCCGTAAGGCCAGCTCTGCCTACGGGCCGGTGGACCCTCCTCCCACCGGCTCCCTATCTCTACGCAGTTCCGAACGGAAAACCGCTGCACACTTTTCCCGGAATCGCTTTGAAAAGATCCCGTCGTGATGCTCTCGAAAGGAGTTCACGCATTGAGGCCCGGATCATTCCGGACCTCTTTTTTGGCAAAACGTTCCGGCAATGCCGGCAGTCGGGCAATCACGTTCGCGTGATTGGCCTTTGGGAAGAAACATTCACCGCATCGGTTCCGAACTGTGAGCAACGACCGCCATTCCGGCGTTCGTTACGAACAACAGGGAAGGAACCGTTTTCATGAACTTCAGGACCATCTGCCTTGGGGCACTCGCTCTTTCCATGGTCGGCGGCGTGGCATTTGCCGGCGCTCTCGATGAGCCCGACAACATGGCGCCGTTCTTCACGGATACCAGCATGAAGACCATGAAGCCGATGGCGGAATTCAAGACCGCTTTCATGGCCATGCCGAAGGAGAAGCACGAAGCCATGAAGAAGGAATGCAACGACGCGGCGATGAGCAAGCCGCATGCCGAATTCTGCGCCAACGTCCAGGCGCTTGGCGGCGCCAACTGAGCCGAGGACGCGATCGGGCCGAAGCCTGATCGATTTCCTGTCACAAACGAATGATGGCGGGCAAGGTGCCCGCCATTGTTGTCAACATGGCGCCGTATGACCGCTCACTTCTTGGGCCAGCCAGATGCACTAGTAGCCGGTCTTTTAGGATTTGTGGGCGTAGGCGGGGCTGGACGATCTATGGAGCGCGGAGGCGGTGGATTTATACCGCCTTTGCGCTCGTACCCCTCTTCGAGTTTGATGCCGTAAGCACGGTTCTCAGAGGTCTTTGGCGGTACGGCTCTATGTGACATCAGCAATAGCCTCCGGGCGCATTGGTTGGATGGGGAACTCGATGTGGAGTCCCTCTGGGGCTCTGGCTATATATAATCTCGGAGGCGAAGATATCAGGTTGCCTTCAAAATCGTAAATGTCAACTTCGGACAGTACCAGTTCACGGAGTTTCTCGGTCTCTGAAAAAACCGATACCCAGCCCGAATAGACGACCCTATTCGCGAAATCGCGAATGTGGACAAACTGAACATCGGCAGAGTCCGAATTAAAAGTGAATTCCCAAACGTCCTCGTCGCCATATCGCTTGGTAGCGCGAACGCCTTGAAGGATGCGGGTCAAGATTTTGTAATTTACGGCGTAAAGCCAAATGATTGAGGCAGAAAATCCTATCAATATCGCCCAAAGGGTCTGGGTCACCATACCTCGGGTAAGGACATTCTTATCAGCCGCGTTGGCAAGGTCGATCATTTCAAAAGGTGCATTCAGCAACAGAAACAACATGTACGTTGCCGCATACGAGGTAAGGCCAAACAAGACCGCCCGAATACCGAACTCGAATTGGGATTGGTCTCTTTTGCTGCCATATGCGGAGTCGATCCTTGCCCAAAGGACGCCGGGCAGCAGCAAGATAGCGAGCTGAATAAAGAACAAACTTGGCGTCATTGTAAGCCTTCACGATATGTGAGTTTTAAACACCTATCACTTCGCGAATTGTTCGAATAGTTCTGTGGGAGACATGGTCGCTTTTTAAAAGCTCTGCGAATAAGAGACGTGAGATTGCCTTGAGCCGGGCACGCGGGAAGCGGCAAGAGCAGGCAAACTTCCTGAGTTGAAGATGTCCTCTTCGGCGGCCGCGCCCATGGTTAATGCGCCCTTAACCTTCCCGCCGCTAGTCTTGCCTCCGAATCTGCCGGAGTGCGCCATGCGCTCGGGCCAGGCAATCACTGACGGGGAAATGCATGCGTTCAGGGGCTTCAGCACCGCTCGCGCTGACCGATACGGGGCACGGCATCCAGGCTTTCGCGCGGCGCCAGGTCGGCCGGCTCGCGGGCGCCGGGCTGTTCGCTCTGACCGCCTTTGGCGTCGCCAGCCTGGCAACGTGGAACGTTGCCGATCCAAGCTTCTCGCACGCCACCAACAACATCGTCACCAACGCCATGGGTTATGCCGGCGCGGTCTTCTCCGACCTCGCCATGCAGTTCTTCGGTCTTGCCGCCGTCGCGGCGCTGGTTCCGGCTGTTATCTGGGGGTACCTCCTGTTTTCGGCGCGCGGCGTCGACAGGCTTCCCAAGCGCGGGCTGTTCTGGTTCGGCTTCGCGCTGCTGGCCGCCGCCATCGCCGGCTGCGTGGTGCCGCCCAAGACCTGGCCGCTGCCCACCGGCCTCGGCGGCGTGTTCGGCGACATGGTGCTCAGGATTCCGGGCCTTCTTACCGGCGGCTATCCGACCGGGCTGATCGCCAGCGTGCTCGCCATATTGATGGCCGCGCCGGCGCTGTGGCTGTTTGCCTACGGTTCGGCGCTGATCGGGCGCAAGAATGGCTTCGCCGTCATGGAAGAACCGGCCGTGCCCGAGCGGCGCGAGGACGACCTGTTGTTCGACAATGACGATGATGAAGGCAACGAGGGCATATTGGCGCTCGGCGCAATCACCCATTGGTGGCTGTCGCTGCGCGCCTGGATGCACCGCCGCGCCGTGCGCCGCAGGCAGGAGCGCGACGAATACGGGCCGGAGATGGAGCCGCGCGCCAGCGCCTGGCGCCGCGCCGCCGAACGGGTCGAGTCGGCCGAGTTCGCCGAGCAGCGGATGAGCCATGATGGCCGCGCCCGCGTCGAGCCTGAATTCTTCGCCGCCATGGTCAATGACCGCAGCGTTTCCGTCGATCCGGCCGATGACGACGTGTTCGGCGATCGCTTCGACACTGACGGGGAAGATGCCGACTTCGACGATGAACCAGTCGTCCAGCGCCGCGCCGCTCCGACCGCCAAGGTCCAGCAGTTCCGCTCCGATGCCGCCACCCGCGTCGAAGCGCCGGCGGCGCGCCCCGTGCCAGGCGCCCGCGTCCAGCGCGAAGCGCAGACATCGCTGATCGGTTCGGAGACATTCGAAATGCCGTCGCTGCATTTCCTCTCCGAGCCCAAGAACGTGGCGCGCGATCCCAGCCTGTCCAAGGATGCGCTCGAGCAGAACGCCCGCCTGCTCGAAGGCGTGCTGGAGGATTTCGGCGTCAAGGGCGAGATCATCCATGTCCGGCCGGGTCCGGTGGTCACGCTCTACGAACTCGAGCCCGCGCCGGGTATCAAATCGTCGCGCGTCATCGGCCTCTCCGACGACATCGCCCGCTCGATGAGCGCGATCGCCTGCCGCGTCGCCGTGGTGCCGGGCCGCAACGCCATCGGCATCGAACTGCCGAACGCCAAGCGCGAGACTGTGTATCTCCGAGAGATCATGGCCAGCCGCGATTTCGAGACCACCAAAGCCAAGCTGGCGCTGGCGCTAGGCAAGACCATCAATGGCGAGGCGGTCATCGTCGATATCGCCAAGATGCCGCACGTGCTGGTCGCCGGCACCACCGGCTCGGGCAAGTCGGTCGCCATCAACACCATGATCCTGTCGCTGCTCTACCGGCTGACGCCGCAGGAATGCCGGCTGATCATGATCGATCCGAAGATGCTGGAACTCTCGGTCTACGACGGCATCCCGCATCTTCTGACGCCCGTCGTCACCGATCCGAAGAAGGCGGTGGTGGCGCTGAAATGGACCGTGCGGGAGATGGAAGACCGCTATCGCAAGATGTCCAAGGTCGGCGTGCGCAACATCGACGGCTTCAACGCACGCGTCCAACTGGCGGAGAAGAAGGGCGAGAAGATTTCGCGCACCGTGCAGACCGGCTTCGATCGCCAGACTGGCGAGGCAATCTACGAGACGGAGGATCTCGATCTCGAGCCGATGCCCTATATCGTCGTCATCATCGACGAAATGGCCGACCTGATGATGGTCGCCGGCAAGGACATCGAAGGCGCGGTGCAACGCTTGGCACAGATGGCGCGCGCCGCCGGCATCCACGTCATCATGGCGACGCAACGGCCGTCGGTCGACGTCATCACCGGCACGATCAAGGCCAACTTCCCGACGCGCATCTCCTTCCAGGTGACGTCGAAGATCGACAGCCGCACCATCCTTGGCGAGCAGGGCGCCGAACAGCTGCTCGGCATGGGCGACATGCTCTACATGGCCGGCGGCGGCCGCATCCAGCGCGTGCACGGCCCGTTCGTCGCCGACGAAGAGGTCGAAAAGATCGTCGCGCATCTGAAGCTGCAAGGCGTGCCGGAATATCTCGATGCCATCACCGAGGATGACGACGAGGACGATGACGAACCGTCCGGCAAAGGCGGCGGCAGCGGCGGCGGTGGCAATTTCGAAGATTCCGACGACCCATACGACCAGGCGGTCGCCGTGGTGCTGCGCGACGGCAAGGCTTCCACCAGCTATATCCAGCGGCGGCTCGGCATCGGCTACAACCGCGCCGCCTCGATCATCGAGAAAATGGAGAAGGAAGGCATCGTCGGCCCGGCCAATCATGCCGGAAAGCGCGAGATCCTGGTGCCGACCGAAGACGACAAGTTCTGATGGTGAGGATGCGGCGGCAACTTTGAACCTTCTGGCGCGTTCAAGCGACGGCGCAGTGTTCGCCGCGCCAAATTTCAGCCCAACTGGGGGTTCAGGACAGCGGCAAATCAGGAATCAGATGAGAGTGACCGACATGAAAAATGATCTTTCCGCGCTCAGCGATTTTGCTCCCAGCCGGCGCCAGCTGCTTGGCCTCGGCCTGTCGCTTATGGGTGCCGCAGCTTTCAATGTGGCGCCTGGATTCCAGTTGCTGGCCTCGGCACAGGCGGCCGTCCCGCCGGCCGCGCAGAAGATCGCCGATCATTTTTCCTCGGTCAAATCGATGAGCGGCGAATTCGTGCAGTTCGGCCCCAAGGGCGAGCAGACCGGCGGCAAGTTCTTCCTGGAACGGCCGGGCAAGATCCGCTTCAACTATGACGGCGCGTCGAATTTCCGGGTGATCTCGGATGGCAAGTCGGTGGTCATCCTCAACAAGAGGCTCAACACATCCGATCTCTATCCGCTGTCGAAGACGCCGCTGAAGCTTTTGCTCGACGACCGGATCGACCTCTCCGGCGATCGTGTCAAAAGCGTCAAGCAGGAAGACGACCTCACCACCATCCAGCTCGCCGACAAATCGGTGTTCGGCAATTCGAAGATCACCATGATGTTCGATCCGAAATCCTACGAACTGCGCCAGTGGACGATCACCGACGCGCAGGGCAAGGACACCACGGTGATGATCTTCAACGTCAAGGAAGGCGTCAGCTTCGCCGCCGATACGTTCGCCATCGATTATGCAGCCAATCGCGAGCTGAATACCAAGACGAGATAGCTTTCCTCGATCTGGGGAAGCTTTTCGTGCAGCGTCAGCGCCGCCCGGCTGTCGCCATCGGGCGTGGCGCCGACTTCTGCAACTGTTGCAATGCTTGTCTTTATGGCGTGGGGCTGGCAGTAGTTCGGCGATCTTTCGCCGGACCCGCCAAATGCCCTTTTCCATTGCCTCCTGGAACATCAATTCCGTTCGCCTGCGCATGCCGATCGTCGAGCGCCTGCTCGATGAATACGCGCCGGATGTGCTCTGCCTGCAGGAAACAAAAGTTCCCGACGAGCTGTTCCCCGAAAAGGCCTTCCGCAAGCTCGGCTACGAGCACATCACGTTTCATGGCCAGAAGGGCTATCACGGCGTGGCGACGGTGGCGCGGCGGCCGATCGAGATGGTCGAGAAGCGCCGCTTCTGCGAGATCGAGGACAGCCGGCACCTGTCGGTGAGGGTGCAGGCCGGCGGCAAGGCGATCCTGCTGCACAATTTCTATGTTCCGGCGGGCGGCGACGAACCGGACCCCGAGATCAACAGGAAGTTCAGGCATAAGCTTGATTTCGTCGCCGAGATGAATGCCATCCGCGCCGAGCACGACGCGGTGTCCGCCTCGGTTCTGGTCGGCGACCTCAACATCGCGCCGCTCGAGCACGATGTCTGGTCGCACAAGCAATTGCTCAACGTGGTCAGCCATACGCCTGTCGAAACCGAAAATTTCGAGGCGATGCGGCTGGCCGGCGGCTGGGTCGACCTGATGCGGCTCAACGTGCCGCTTGAACAGAAGCTCTATACCTGGTGGAGCTATCGCGCGCAGGACTGGGAGGCATCGAACCGCGGCCGGCGGCTCGACCATGTCTGGTCATCGCCAAATCTGGTGCCTGATTTCGCAGGCTACGAGATCCTGCGCCCGGCGCGCGGCTGGGAAAGGCCGTCGGATCATGTGCCTGTCATAGCGCGGTTCGATCTGGATTAGGCGTACCCTTGGTTCGTCATTCTAGGGTCTGCGCCGCGTTGCTGCGCTCCTTGCTTCGCCCCAGGATAACGAAGGTCATGCGGTCGCGCCAATTTCGCGGATAGGAAGCTGCGCCTCACTCCGAAAACCGTGGCGCCAGCTTCTCGATACGGCTGATCATCGCCTGAAAATCCTCAAGGATGCGCTGGTGTAACTGCACCGCCAGCTCCGGATATTCCTCCAATATGCGGCGGAACATCTTGCGGCTGAGCCGAATCACTTCCGAATCGATCTCGGCCGACGCGCTGGTCAGCCGGTTGGTGTCGGCGATCAATGCCAGCTCGCTCAGCATGGTGCCGGGGCCGGCCGTGCCGATCGGGACACGTTGGCCATCCTGCTCGCGATAGAGCACGATGCGCCCGCTGACCACGATGTAGGCCGAATCGGCCTCGTCTTCCTCGCGGTAAAGCTTGTGGTCTGCTTGCAGCAAGGTGGTCTCGGCGCCGAAGGCGAGCAGACGCAGTTGTTCCTGCGTGAAGCCCTCGAAAAGCCTCACGGCGGACAGGATGCGGATGTCGTCATCCAGCGCCATCTCTAGCTGCGTCCCCGAACGGTCAGTCCAATCCCTCCTTTACGAGCCGATCCTGAATCCCCTCCAACAGGATCGCACCCGAAAACGGTCCCGCCCAGACCGCTTATTGGATAATGAAATGTTTAAGGAACCAGCTTGTAGCCGCCGCTTTCTGTCACAAGAATTTCCGCATTGGAAGGATCACGCTCGATCTTCTGGCGTAGTCTGTAGACATGGGTCTCCAGCGTGTGGGTGGTGACGCCCGAGTTGTAGCCCCAGACTTCCTCCAGCAGCACGTCGCGCGTCACCACCTTCTGGTCGGCGCGATAGAGATATTTGATGATCGAGGCTTCCTTTTCCGTCAGCCGCACCTTGCCGCCGCGCGGATCGATGAGCAGCTTCTGGCTAGGCTTGAAAGTATAGGGCCCGACCGAAAACGTAGCATCCTCGCTCTGCTCGTGCTGGCGCAACTGTGCACGAATGCGCGCCAGCAGCACAGCGAAGCGGAATGGCTTCGTCACATAATCGTTGGCACCGGCTTCGAGCCCCAGAATCGTGTCCGAATCGGTGTCGTGACCGGTCAGCATGATGATGGGCGCCTTGTAGCCGCCCTTGCGCAGGAGCTTCACCGCCTCGCGGCCGTCCATGTCGGGCAGGCCGACATCCATGATCAGCAGATCGACGAGGCCGCCGCGCGCCGCGGCGACGCCTTTTGCCGCAGTCGATTCCTGCAGCACGTCGAATTCCTCGTAGAGGGACAATTGCTCGACCAATGTGCCGCGCAGGTCGTCATCGTCGTCGACAATCAGGATGGTGCGTGAAGTCATGGATCAATCCGTTGTTTTGAAAAGAAAATTCAGTTGACCGCTGCCTGTTTATGCGGAAGCTGACCGGGACAATAGCCGATCACAGTGATTTGTTCCGTGGCACGATCATACAAGAAAAAACGCGATCGCAATGCAGCCGGCGCAATTTTGCCAAAAGGGCTGCGTGTGCTGACCGTGCGGGCGAGGCCGGGCCGCCCAAGCCAGGGCCTGCTGCAGGCCGGAAAGATGGTGTTTGCGTGCGCGCTGGGGCGCGGCGGCATCTCGGCCGACAAGCGCGAAGGCGACGGCGCCACGCCGCTTGGCGCCATGCGGATCCTGTCGGGCTATTTTCGTGGCGACCATTTTTCCGGCGGCCGCAAAAGCCGGCTGGCTATGGCGCCGATCGGGCCGGATCTCGGCTGGTGCGAGGTGCCTGACGACCGCAACTACAACCGCCCGGTCAGGATTCCGTACGGCGCCAGCCACGAACGCATGCGGCGTGACGACAGGCTCTACGACGCCTGCCTGGTGCTCGACTGGAACATCGCGCCCCGCCGCCGCGGGCGCGGCAGCGCCATCTTCTTCCACCTGGCGCGTCCCGGGTTCACGCCGACGCAAGGCTGCGTGGCGGTGACCGCGCGCACCATGACGCGGCTTTTGCCGCTGCTGTCGGATCGAACGGTGGTGAGGGTGGTGAGATAGGGGAGTAGGGGAGTAGGGGAGTAGGGGAGTAGGGGAGTAGGGGAGTAGGGGAGTAGGGGAGTAGGGGAGTAGGGGAGTAGGGGAGTGGCTCCGTGCTACCCGACTTTCCCTACTGCCGTATTGCCTTACTCCCCTATTCCCTTCCGTTCCGGCTGCTGCCAGCCAATGTCGAGAAGCCCGAGCCGGCCCATTTCGCGGTCCATGGCGCGGGCGATGTCCTTGCGGGCGGCACCGACATCGCGCAACTGGCGATCGGACAGGTCTTCGACGTTCTGGTGCGGAAGATTGACGGCGACCCTGGCATGACGCAGCCAGTCTAGGGTCGCGGTCAGCCAGGCCGGCCTGACATGAACAGAGTTGAGAGCGATGTGTGACATGGCGCGATCCGTTCGTCCTGACATCAAATTCTGTTTGATGGTGCTTCGATGCTCACATCATGCCCGATTGAAATCCGGGGAGGAAACGAGTAGTTTTTTCCAGATCATCAAGTTTTCTTTGAGGATTAGGATGCCATGGGCCGCTTCGGCAAGGTAACGCTCTGATGGCAAGTCCGCTGCCGGGAACGCGTGCGTTGAGGACGCTCGAGGCGGCGGCTCGGCACCTCAATTTCACCCGCGCCGCCGACGAGCTCGGCCTGACGCCGGCCGCGGTCAGCCATCAGATCAAGGAAATCGAGGATCAGCTCGGACTGGTGTTGTTTACCCGCACCAGCCGCACGATCCGGCTGACCGAGGCGGGCACGGTGCTGTTCGAAGCCGCGACCGACACGCTTGACCTGCTCGGCCGGGCCGTCATGCGAGCGCGCAAGACGGCACGCGGGACGGAATTTCTGAAGGTGACGCTGGACGCGCAGTTCGCGACGAAATGGCTGATGCGGCGTGTCGAGGATTTCCGCAAGCAAAGGCCGGGCATCGAGCTCAGATTCGACATCGCCTACGGATTGCGCGATTTCGAGCTTGACGATGTCGATGTCGGTATCCGTTTCGGCGCCGGAAAATATCCGGGGCTCTGCGCGCACCGCCTGTTCGACAACATCATTATTCCGGTATGCAGCCCAAGTCTTTTGGCATCCGGGCCGCCCTTGCGCGAGCCGCGCGATCTCTTCCACCACACGCTTGCCCATATCGAATGGGCGCGGCAAGGCGTGACGTGGCCGAACTGGCGCATGTGGATGGCGGCGGCCGGCGTCGACGATTTCGACGACAGCCGCACCATCGTCTTCGGCACGTCAGCCGATGCGGTTCAGGCGGCGCTGGAGGGCAGCGCGGTGGCGCTCGCCGATTTCGCCATGGTGGCCAACGACCTTTCCGAGGGCAGGCTGGTGCGGCCTTTCGAACTCGGCATCAAAGTCGCGCCCGAATACGCCTATTTCCTGGTCTACCCCCAGGCGATGGCCGACGATCCTCGCATCGTCGCCTTCCGCGAATGGATCCTCGAGGAAATGGCCAAGACACGCACCACGGACACGGCGTAGCCGTCGCGCCAAATCCGAAACTCCCGTTCAGGACCGGGCGCTATGGCCGAAGATCATCCGGGTGTATTTCTTCCATTTCCATTGCAGCTTGCTGTACAGGAGCGGACGCGATTTTCCGGCCACTGAAGTGTGAAACGCTCCGTTTTCGCTGCCTTGTTCGGCAATCGGCCGCTCGAACCACAGCATTTCAATTCCCAGTTCGCCATCCATGTGTTCGATCTGGTGGTCGATCGGCCAAGATATCCTGTTCTCGGCAATCCAGGCGCAGCGGGCTTCCGCGACGGGGCGGGTGATGAGGTAGGAATCGGCGCATCGGGCGTGGAGCGCCGGATAGAGCTTGCGGCCTTTTCGCAATTTCCAGCTCGGCGTGTAATAATTGCTGCCATTGCCGAGATAGATGACGGCCTTGCGCAGGGGGTCGCCGAGTTCGGCCAGCCCTTGCCGGAACCCGGCGACAAAATCGCGGGCCAGAAACACGTCATCCTCGAAAACCAGGCAATACGGCAGGTCGGTTTCGAGGAAGTCGCGCCATATGCCGACGTGTTTGAGCGCCAGCGAGACGCGCGCCGGATGGACAAAGTCGGGAGCGATCAATTCGCTGCGTATCTCCGGGGTGATGTCCGGCTGGTCCCAGTCGGTGTAGAAGTAGACCGGCACGCCGCGCCGCTCGAATTCCTTGACGATGTGCCGGCGCCGGTCGTCATAACCCTGCTTGACGTGACAGATCCGGGTGAACACCAGGTCGCGAGGGAATTCTCCCGGCATCAATGCACCACCACTCATTCAGCTTGCCGCGGCGCCGAACCAGCCGATGATGGCGCCGATGATCAACAGCACGCCGAGCCAATGGCCGCCGTCGATAAGGGTCAGGTCCCAGCCGAAATTCTCGTAGCGATGGTTGACCGAGAGCGTGGTGGCGACGAATCCGAGCCAGAGCACGAAGCCGAAGACGAGACCGGCGAGCCATGTCGGCTCACCGCCGGTCAATGCGCCGACGACCAAGGCCATGACGAGCGCCATGACCAGTTCGGCGATGAAGCTGATGGCGAAGGGCAGCAACGACTTTTTCATTGTCGCCGGATCGATTTTGGCGGCCTTGAGCCACGGCTTGCTCAAGCCCATGTACCAGGCGGCGCCGAACAACCACGCGGCGACGGCGGCGGCGATCACCGCCAGCCAGTTTACTGCTGAAAAGTTCATGTGCTTCCCCCTCCGATGCAGATTTATGGAAACGCCTGTTCGGCGATGGCGTCAAGCCGAACGCCGGCACTCCATCGCCAGACGGTCGTGCGCTTGGTCTCGGCGTCCTCGAGCGCCCGCGTCACCGGCACTTCGTAGACATCGAGCGGCTCCAGCCCCGATCGCGGCAAGTAGGATCGGCCGGGATCGCCGACCAGGATGTCGGCACCGCGCCCTTTGAGAGCCGAGAACCACGGCATCAGCCGGTCCGCGAAAGGCTTGTCGTAGAAGACGTCTCCGGCCAGGATCACATCCCAGCCCGTGTCGGTCCCGATGCAGTCCGTGCCGAGGAATTCGATCCCGACGCCATTGGCTTGCGCATTGAGCCGGATCGCGGTCGCACAGAACGGATCGATATCGGCGGCGATCACCTTGGCGGCACCGGCCTTGGCGGCGGCGATGGCGACAAGGCCGGAACCGGAAGCGAAGTCGAGCACGCGCTTGCCCCACACCGTGGCCGGATTGTCGATGACATGGCGGGCGAGACCCTGGCCACCGGCCCAGGCAAACGCCCAGAAAGGCGGCGGCAAGCCGATTTCGGCCAGCTCGTCTTCCGTGCGCAGCCACAGATCATGCGCTTCATCGGCGAGATGAAGCTCGATCTCGGGCACATGCGGCGGCGCCATCAGCGCCGTGTTGTCGAGAATGAACTGCTTCGCGCCGGTTGGCGTCAGCACCGTCACGGGGCAGGTATCAGGCCGCCCATACGGCAGACTTCCTTCCATTCGGCCGGCGTCACCGGCTGAACGGAAAGCCGTCCGAGCCGGACCAGCGCCATGTCGGCAAGCTTCGGATTGGCCTTGACCTGTTCCAGCGTCGGCGGGTTGGGCACGTCCTTGAAGGCGCGGATGTCGACGCATTCCCAGCGCGGATCGTCCGATGTGGTGTCCGGATGGGCCAGCGCGCAGACCTCGGCGATACCGACCACGTTCAGCCCCTCATTGGAGTGGTAGAAGAAGCCGAGGTCGCCGATCTGCATCGCCTTCATGTTGTTGCGCGCGGCGTAGTTGCGCACGCCGTCCCACTGCGTGCCGGCCTTGCCCTTGGCCTTCAACGCCTCGAAGGAGAAGACCGAAGGTTCGGATTTGAACAGCCAGTAGTTCATGTCTTTGCTCCCTCCTTGCGGTTCGCCTGCCGGCGACCGGAATTAACTAGCCGCCGGCTTGTTGAACGTCCAGTTCCACTGGCGGACTTCGACGCTCTCGAACAGGCCGGCCTTGGCGTAGGGATCCGCGGCGGACAAGGCTTGTGCAGCGGCCAGATCGGGAGCCTCGACGACCACGAGGCTGCCATTGGGCTTGCCTTCGGCGTCGAGGAACGGACCGGCAAAGGCGAGTTTCTTGTCGCCGTTCAACCCTTCGAGAAAGGCTATATGCTCAGGCCGCGTGTCGAGACGCACCTGCAGGGTCGCGGGCTTGTCTTTGCAAATCAAAGCAAAAAGCATGGTCTTCCTCCCGGGGATGGATCAATCGTTGGTTTCGGTTTTCAGCGGCCGCGTCATCAAGGCCGTCACTGCCTGCCGGATGGTGATGGTGCCATCCAGTATGGCTGCGGCGGCGGCGATGATCGGCGCGTCGATGTTGCGCTCGGCGGCGATGCGGGCAGCGATCGCGGCCGTCGGCACGCCCTCGGCCAAGGGCAGTCCGGAAAGCGGCTTGCCTTGTCCGAGCGCCAGGCCATAGGCGAAATTGCGGGACTGGGTGGACGAGCAGGTGAGCATCAGGTCACCGAGGCCGGAAAGGCCCATCAGCGTTTCCGGCCTGGCGCCGAAGGCTGCACCGATGCGGCGCAGTTCGACGAAGCCGCGCGTCACCATGGCGGCCTGGGCGCTGGCGCCGAGCCCGGCGCCGGTGACCGCGCCAGCCGCGATGGCGAAGACGTTCTTCAAGGCGCCGCCGATCTCGACGCCGATGAGATCGTCGCTCGAATAGCAACGCAGGTTTTCGGCGGAAAAGCGGGCGGCGAGCTCGGTGGCCAGGCCTTCGTCGCGGGCGGCAACCACCACCGCTGTCGGCAGGCCGCGGGCGACATCGATGGCGAAGCTTGGGCCGGACAGGGCGGCGACGGGGTTCTGCGGCAAGATCTCTTCGACGATTGCCGACAGCAAGGCGCCGGTATCGCGCTCGATGCCCTTGGCGCAGAGAACGAGCGGAATGCCGGCCGGCATATGCTCCTTGGCGACCGTCAGCGTTGCCCGCAGCGACTGCGCCGGCGTCACCGCCAGCACGCAATCGGCACCGTCGAGCGCGGCTTGGATGTTGCTCGTCGCCACGATGCCGGCCTGGAGCGCTATGCCCGGCAGGTAGCGTGGATTTTCGCCGCGGTCGATCGCGGCGACGGTCGCCGGGTCGCGGGCATAAAGGCGGACGAAATGGCCGACGCGCAGCATGGCCATCGCCAAAGCGGTGCCCCAGGCCCCGCCGCCGAGCACGGCAACACGCCAGCCGGTTGGAACAGTGTCGCTGCCGCTCATGTCTCCTTCGATCCTGCTTGCCTCGATCATGCCTCCCTTGATCATGCTTTGGCTCCACGCCGGCCGGAGCCGACCATCGGCGTCGAGACGCTGTCCAGCGGCCAGCGCGAGCGCGGCACGAAATCGAAACCGTTCTCCTGCGCCATACCTTCGCGCAGCCGTTCGATGCCGGCCCAGGCGATCATCGCCGCGTTGTCGGTGCAAAGCTTCAGCGGCGGCGCGACGAAGGCGAAGCCGTCCTCGGCGCAGAGCCGCTCCAATGTCGCCTTGATCGTGCGGTTGGCGGCGACGCCGCCGGCGACGACCAGCGCCGGGTTTTTCGTGCCGGGAAATGTTTGGCTGAAACGCGCCAGGGCACGCGCGACGCGATCGGCAAGCGCATCGGCGACAGCCGCCTGGAACGAAGCGCAGATATCGGCGACGTCCTGGTCACTCAGGGGCTCGATGGCGGTCGCGGCCTGGCGCACGGCGGTCTTCAAACCGGAGAAGGAAAAGTCCGGCTGGGCCGAGCCCTTCATCGGACGCGGAAAGGCAAAGCGCGAGGGACTGCCGGTTTGTGCCGCCTTCTCGACATTCGGGCCGCCGGGATAGGGCAGGCCGAGCATCTTGGCCGTCTTGTCGAAAGCTTCGCCGAGTGCGTCGTCGATGGTGGTTGCCCAGCGCTGATAGTCTCCGACGCCGCGCACGGCGAGGATCTGCGTATGGCCCCCGGAGACCAGCAGCAGCAAATAGGGGAAATCGAGCCCGTCGGTCAGCCTGGCGGTCAAGGCGTGGCCTTCGAGGTGATTGATGGCGATCAGCGGCTTGTCGGCCGCGGCGGCGATCGCCTTGGCCGTCATCAGCCCGACGATCAGCCCGCCGACAAGGCCAGGGCCGGCGGTGGCGGCGATCGCGTCGATATCGGCAAGTGCGGTGCCCGAATCGGCCAGCGCCGCCTCGATGATGCCGTCCAGCGCCTCGACATGGGCACGCGCCGCGATCTCCGGCACCACGCCGCCGAATGCGGCATGTTCCTCGATCTGGCTGAGCACGATGTTGGACAGGATTTGCGGCGCGGAATCGCCGTCGACCGCCACGACGCTGGCGGCGGTCTCGTCACAACTCGTCTCGATGCCCAGGACGCGGATCAATTCGTCGCTATCTCCGAAGATTGTATCGCGGAGCTTTCCCCTTTAGGAGAAACCCCGGAAGACCTCGCTCGCCGGGGGTTATCACGGACTGCGCGCCATGCAAACAACCTTGAAAATCGGAACACGCGGCAGCCCGCTGGCGCTGGCACAGGCGCATGAAACGCAGGCGCGGCTGATGGCCGCCCATGGCATGCCGGCGGAAGCTTTCGAGGTCGTCGTCATCTCGACCAGCGGCGACCGCATCCAGGACCGGCCGTTGTCGGAAGCCGGCGGTAAGGGCCTGTTCACCAAGGAGATCGAGGAAGCGCTGCTCGCCGGCAGGATCGACATCGCCGTGCATTCGTCGAAGGACATGCCGACGCAACTGCCCGATGGTCTGGAACTCTCTGCCTTCCTGCCGCGCGAGGACGCGCGCGACGCCTTTGTCGGCAAGGCGGCGAGGGCCATCGCCGACTTGCCGCATGGGTCGAAAGTCGGCTCGTCGTCGCTGCGGCGGCAGGCGCTGATCCGCAGGATGCGGCCCGATCTGGACGTCGTGATGTTCCGCGGCAATGTACAGACGCGCCTGCGCAAGCTGGATGAAGGGGTCGCCGCCGGGACGATCCTCGCCTATGCCGGGTTGAAGCGGCTCGGGCTGGAGCACGTCGTCACCGATCTGATGCCGCTCGACATCTTCCCGCCGGCGCCGGGCCAAGGCGCGATCTGCATCGAGAGCCGCATGGGCGATGGCGACGTCGAAAAAATGCTGACCGCTATCCACGATGTGCCGACCGGCCAGGCGCTGGCCTGCGAGCGCGCCTTCCTCGCAGCGCTCGACGGTTCCTGCCGCACGCCGATCGCCGGTTATGCGGCGATCGAGGCCGGAAAGCTCAATTTCGCCGGGCTGATCATCTCGCCCGACGGCACCCAGTCGCACACGGTCGAACTGCAAGGGCCGGCGCGGGAGGCCGCCCGTATCGGCGGGGAAGCAGCCCGGACGGTGCGGGCCAAGGCCGGCGAAAAGTTCTTCGACGGCTGGCTCTGAAATGCTGCGCGTTCTGGTGACCAGGCCGGAACCGGGGGCGTCGCGCACGGCGCGAAAGCTGCGGGAGACAGGCTTTCAGCCGATCGTTTTGCCCCTGACCGAAACGACGGCTTTGCCGGTCGAGGCCCGATCGGTTCCAGGCGACGCCATCGCCGTTGCGGTCACCAGCGCCAACGCCGTGCGCCATGCGCCAAGGGATATAGTCACGGGACTCGCCACTCTGCCTTGCCATGCCGTCGGCAAAAGGACGGCGGAGGTCGCCCGCGAAGCGGGTTTCCTGTCGGTCGCGGAAGGTCCGGGCGATGCCGAGGCACTGGCCGACAGCATGGCTGCTGCATTTTCCGGCAAGACCGTCGCCTATCTCTGCGGGCGCGTGCGGTTTCCAGTCTTCGAACAGACGCTGAAGGCGGACGGCGTTCGGATCCAAGCCGTGGAGACCTATGACACGCTGGCGGTTGCTTATCCGGATAAGGCCGTCGTTGAGCGCCTGTCCGGCCAACCTGTCGACGCGGTGCTGCTCTATTCGGCCGTGGCGGCTGCCGCGATGCGCGGCTTGATCGGGCGGCCAGCTCTACAAGGTCTGTTTGAAGAGACGCGGTTCCTCGCGCTTTCAGCGCGCATCGCCGCCGCCTTTGACGACAGCACCGGTAACGAAATCCGTATTGCCGCGCAGCCTGACGAGGAGGCGCTGCTGGCACTTTTGCGGGCGCGGCCCTGAGCCGCGTCATCACACCGCCCCTTTTCACCGCTTGGTGATGTGCTAGACCCTTTCTAACCATTCAAGCGCCACCCGGCGTTGAGACGAAGCGAATTTTGCGGAGCCCAGGCATGGTCAAGACGCCGAAGATGCGACACTCGAAAAGCCGCCGCGACCCGGTGACTATCGACCTCGATCCGGGCGCCGTCTCACGCATCGCCGACGAGGATGCCGCCGGCGATGAGGCCAAGACCGACGAGGCGAAGGCCGAGGAAGCCGCGAACGCCTCGCAGCCGGAACCGCCGGAAGAACCGGTCCATGCCGACCAGACCGATCTTGAGCCATGGGAGCACGCCGCGACGGGGGGTGACGCTGAAGCGCCCGCGGATGCCGGGACCAAGGCCGTC
The DNA here is from genome assembly GCF_040320945.1 of Mesorhizobium sp. M0587. Classification (NCBI taxonomy): domain Bacteria; kingdom Pseudomonadati; phylum Pseudomonadota; class Alphaproteobacteria; order Hyphomicrobiales; family Phyllobacteriaceae; genus Mesorhizobium; species Mesorhizobium sp. M0587. Next base: position 30,688 of record NZ_JAMYQP010000016.1, on the reverse strand, counting down.
GAGCCGGAACTGCCCTATCCCGGTTCGGACGTGCCGCCCAGCCGCGCCGCGGCCTCCGACTACGATTTCGAGGACGCGACCGCCAAGACTGGCGAGGCCAAATCGGCGGGAAAGTCGGCAGCGGGAAAGGCCGATACGTGGAGCGAACCGATGGCAGCGCAGCCTAAGCGTGGCGGCATCAACGGCATCGCGGCCGGCATTATCGGCGGTGTCATCGCGCTGGTCGGCGCCGGCGGCCTGCAATTCGCCGGCCTGCTCGGCGCGCCGGGCTCCGGCTCGGGTGTCTCGCTCGACGGCGTCAACGGCGAGATCGCCGCGCTGAGGACCGAAATCGCAGGCTTGAAAGAAGCCGGCGGCAACAGCGATGCGTCGGCCAAGGTTGACGGCCTCTCGGCGGCACTGGATCAGGTCAAGGGCGATGTCGCGGCGCTGAAATCGGCGGTCGAATCCGGTGGTGCCGGCGACAATGCCGGGCTTGCGGCACTTGGCGATAAGGTCCGGCAGATCGAAACGGCGGTCGCCGCCCTCGGCAAGGCCGGCGGCACGGCTCCGGTCGATCTTGGCCCGCTCAACGAAAGGCTGGCTGGGATCGATGCGCAGGTGCGGTCGGCCGGCGAGGCTGTAAAATCACAGGATGGCCGGCTCAGCGCGCTCGAACAGTCGGTGTCGCAGCTCTCCGGCAAGGTCGAGGCGCAGGCGGGACAGCCGAAGATCGCGCTCGCCATCGCCGCTTCGGCGCTGAAGGCGGCACTCGAGCGCGGGGCGCCATTCTCGGCCGAACTCGAGACCTTGGCCGCTATCTCGCCTGACGCGCCGCAACTCGCGACGTTGCGCGGCTACGCCGAAAAGGGCGTTCCCACGCGCGCCGAGATCGCATCGCAGATGGATGCCGCCGCCAATGCCATGGTCGCCGCCGCGACGCCGGCCGACGAGAATGCCGGCTTCCTGCAGAACCTGCTGTCGAGCGCCGAATCGCTGGTCAAGGTCAGGCCGATCGGCGCCGTCGAAGGTGCCGGCGCGCCGGAAACCGTCGCGCGCATGGAGGTGGCGGTCAACCAGGGCGACTACGCCAAGGCGCTCAGCGAATATGACACGTTGCCTGAGCCCGCGAAGGCCGCCGGCGCCGATTTTGCCGGCAAACTGAAGGCGCGCATCGAGGTCGAAACCCAGGTCGACGCGCTGATCTCCGGCGCGATGAAGGCGTGAGGGCAACATAATGATCCGCCTGCTCGGCTTCCTCATCGTCGTTTTCGCGCTCGGGCTGGGCTTTGCCTGGCTGGCCGACCGGCCGGGCGACATGGTCATCACCTTCAGCGGCTATCAATACCAGGTTAGCCTGATGGTGGCGGCGGTCGCCGTCGTTGCCGTGGTCGCCGCGGTGATGATCCTGTGGTGGCTCGTCAAGTCGCTGTGGAACAGCCCCTACACCATCTCGCGCTATTTCCGCGTGCGTCGCCGCGACCGTGGTTACCAGGCGTTGTCGACCGGCATGATCGCGGCCGGCGCCGGTGACGGCGCGCTGGCCCGCAAGAAGACCAAGGAAGCGGCCAAGCTGATCCGTTCCGACCAGGAGCCGCTGATCCATCTCCTGGAGGCGCAGGCGTCGCTGCTCGAAGGCGACCATGAAGGCGCACGGCAGAAATTCGAGAGCATGCTCGACGATCCTGAAATGCGGCTGCTCGGCCTGCGCGGCCTATATCTCGAAGCCGAACGCCTCGGCGACCGCAATGCGGCGCGCCATTATGCCGGCCGCGCCGCTGTGGTGGCGCCGCAACTGGCCTGGGCAGCCGAATCGACACTCGAAGAGCTGACCGCGCGCGGCGACTGGGACGGCGCCCTGAAACTGGTCGATGCGCAGAAATCGACACGTCAGATCGAGCGCGATGCCGCCAACCGCAGGCGGGCGGTGCTGTTGACCGCCAAGGCGCAATCGCTCGCCGACAGCGACCCCGCCGCCGCCAGGACCGCGGCGATCGAGGCCAACCGGCTGCAGCCTGATTTCGCGCCTGCCGCGGTTGCCGCCGCCGCCGCGCTGTTCAAGCAGAACGACGTGCGCAAAGGGTCGAAAATCCTGGAAGCCGCGTGGAAAGCCGAGCCGCATCCGGAGATATCCGAGCTTTATACCCATGCACGGCCAGGCGATGCCGTGCTCGACCGCCTCAACCGGGCGAAGAAGCTGCAGGAGATGAAGAAGAACCACGCCGAATCATCCATGACGGTGGCACGCGCCGCGCTCGACGCGCAGGACTTTTCCACCGCCCGCCGCGAAGCCGAGGCCGCGATCCGGATGGACCGGCGCGAAGGCGCCTATCTGCTGCTGGCCGATATCGAGGAGGCCGAGACTGGCGACCAGGGCAAGGTGCGGCAGCTCCTATCGAAGGCGGTGCGGGCGCCCCGCGATCCGGCCTGGGTGGCCGACGGTGTGGTTTCCGAGCGCTGGGCGCCGGTTTCGCCGGTTACCGGGCGGCTCGACGCGTTCGAATGGCGCGCGCCGATGGAGCGTCTTGGGCAACTGATCGACAGCCGCGACGATGCGCCGGATATGGCGATACCAGCTATCGAAGCGCCAGCCGGCCCGGCACGGGAGAAGCCGGCCGAAGTGATCGATCACGCTGCTCCGGGCAATGAAGGCAAGGAAGCCCGCGAAGACCATGTTACGCCTGTGACCGCCGCGGCTTTTGCGGCCGTGCCGGCCGATGCCGAGGCCGTCGAGCCCGCGGAGGAACTCGCACGCTTGCCGGACGACCCCGGTGTCGATCCGGACGACGAGGCGGAGAAATCGTCGCGTCGGTTTCGCTTGTTCTGAATTGGGCCGGCTATCGCGCCGCTGGGAATGGATCGATGTTCGAACGTGTCTTGTCGTTTCTGAGAGATTTGCCTGCGGGCGCCGGCGCCCGTCCGAGCGCGGACGATCCGCGCGTTGCGGCATCGGCGCTGCTCTATCACGTGATGAACGCCGACGGCGTGCGCCAGGATGTCGAATGGGAACGGCTCAAGACCGTGCTGGCGGAGAGCTATTCGATCAGCGGCGACGAACTCGATGCGTTGGCCGCCGCCGGCGAACGCGCCGACAACGAGGCGATCGACCTCTATGCGTTCACCAGCGTGCTCAAGCGCCATCTCGACGCGGATGGGCGCAAGGCCTTCATCGGCCTGATGTGGGAGATCGTCTATGCCGATGGCGAGCTGCACGAGCTGGAGGACAACACGGTGTGGCGCGTCGCCGAGCTGATCGGCGTCGAGCGCCGCGACCGTGTCGAGGCGCGACGCAAGGCGGCGGCGCAAGTACCTGACGCCCGTGGAACATCAAACGACGAATAAGGTTGCGCCTGCCAATGCCGCCAAAGCCGAGCTCGAAAGCCAAGGTCCTGATCGTGCTGCATCAGGAGAATTCGAGCCCCGGACGTGTCGGCCACATGCTTCTCGAAGAAGGCTTCGATCTCGACATCCGCCGGCCGCCGCTCGGCGACGTCTTGCCGGAAACGCTGGACGGGCACGCCGGTGCCGTGGTGTTCGGCGGGCCGATGAGCGCCAATGACGAGGACGAGTTCGTCCGCCGCGAGACCAACTGGCTGGAAGTCCCGCTCAGGGAGAACCGGCCGATCCTCGGCATCTGCCTCGGCGCGCAGATGCTGGCCAACCATCTCGGCGGCAAGGTCGAGGGGCACGGCGAAGGGCTGGTCGAGATCGGCTGGTATCCGCTGAAGGCGACCGAAGCCGGCCAGAGACTGATGCACTGGCCCGAGATGGTCTACCAGTTCCATCGCGAAGGCTTTTCGCTGCCCAGGGACGCGACCTTGCTGGCGACTGCCGAGACCTATCCCAACCAGGCGTTCCGATACCGCGACAATGCCTGGGGCATCCAGTTCCACGGCGAATTGACCAGGGTGATGATGCAGCGCTGGGTGGTGCGCGGCGCGCATCGTTTCGAGTTGCCGGGCGCGCAGCCCGGCCGCGATCACCTCGGCGGGCGGCTGATCTGGGACATGCACCTGAAGCGCTGGCTGGACGAGTTTTTGCGCACGATTTTCGGCAGGCCGGCCGTGCGATAGGCGTCAGTTTCGTCCGTTGAGGTGACGAACCTTGCGCAGTTGCGGGAACAGCACCATCCACAGCCCGGCGACGGCGATCGCGCCGACACCGCCGATCACGACCGCCGGAACCGTGCCGATCAGCGCCGCCATCGTGCCGGCGCGGAACTCGCCGAGCTCGTTGGAAGCGCCGACGAAGACCTGGTTGACGGCGTTGACGCGGCCGCGCACGTGGTCGGGCGTCCACAGCTGGATCAGGGTTTCCCTGATGTAGACGCTGAACATGTCGGTGGCGCCAAGGAAGGCCAGTGCCGCGATCGACAGCCAGGTGATGGTCGACAGGCCGAACAACACGGTGAAGGCGCCGAATGCCGCGACGAAGCCGAGCATGATCATGCCGGCGTGATTACGGATCGGATGGCCGGCCAGCCAGATGGCGACGCAGATGGCGCCGACGCCCGGCGCCGAGCGTAGCAGGCCGAGGCCCCAGGGACCAAGTTGCAGGATATCGCGGGCATAGATGGGCAGCAGTGCCGAGGCGCCCGACAGCAGCACCGCGAACAGGTCGAGCGAGATGGCGCCAAGCACGATCTTCTCGCCCCAGATATAGCCGAAACCGGCAAACAGCGTCTGCATCGTCGGCTTGGCGGTCTCGCTGCGTTGCGCCGGCCGTGGAATGGTGAAGATCAGCACGCCCGCCACCAGCATCAGCATGGCGGCGGTGCCGTAGGCTACTTCCGCCGATACGCCATAGAGGAGGCCGCCTGCAACCGGGCCGACAATGGTCGCCGTCTGCCAGGCCGACGAGTTCCAGGCGATGGCGTTGGCGAAATCCTGCGGCGGCACCAGGTTTGCGAACAGCGAGGCCGATGCCGGGCCGAAGAAGGCGCGGGCGACGCCGAACATGGCCAGCACGACGAAGATCGGCAGCGGACCGCCGATGCCGCGCAGTGTCATAAGCAGCAGCGTGAGCGCGCAGATCGCCTCGATCAGCACCGCCAGCGCCATGATCAGCCGGCGGCCGAAGCGATCGGCGACGACGCCGGTGACCAGCACCAGGAACAGCGACGGCAGGAACTGGACGATGCCGACGAGGCCGAGATCGAGCGGGTCGCGGGTCAGGTCGTACATCTGCCAGCCGACCGCGACGGACACGATCATGGTGGCGAATGTGGTGAGGAAGCGTGCCGCCCAGTAGCTTAGGAAAGCGCGGTGGCGAAAGGCGGCATAGCGCTGGTCCGGGAAGGTCTGTTCGGCAGTCATGGACAAGCGCCCCATTGCGATGGCGTCAGAGCGTCCGAAGTACGCTCCACGTTTTCAATCTTCGCCAGCGGGGCACTTCCCAGATGGGCGCTGTTCCGGCCAAGGGAATTTCAGCAAAGTTCGTGGCGGCGATTTGCGCCAAAAACGCTGCCGGATCAAGGAATTTTCGACTTGCGGGGAAGGCCGCACGGAAATTTACTGCCTCAGCGCCGCCGATATGGCGTCGAGGCCGCCCCTCAATTCGGCTTCCGTGGGCCAGCCGAAGCCGACACGGAAGAAGCGCTTCGGCATTTCGAACCAGTGGCCGGGTCCTACATAGGTGCCATGGTTTTCCAGCAGGTTCCGGTAGAACCGGTCGAGATCGAAGCCGGCATCGACGTTGAGGCGCGGGAAGCCGACGACGCCGCCTTCAGGCCGCACCCAGTCGGCCAGCGGCTCGCGATCGATCCATGCCTGGACGATGTCGCGGCGCTTTGCCATTTCGGGCAGCAGTGTCGCCAGGAACGCATCCCGGCGCTCGAGCATGCCGCGCGCTATGCCCTCGTCGATGACGCTGCCGCAAATGCCGATCTGCTCCTTGGCGGCAAGGAACGTCTCTTGAAGGGTGGCATCCCTGGTGACCAGCCAGCCGATGCGGATGCCGGGAATACCGAAGGCCTTGGACAGCGAGGAGACGCTGATCGCCTTCGTGCTCAGCGAGGCCGCCGTCGGCAGGCGCCTGCCATAGGAGAGATCGCGATAGGTCTCGTCGACCAGCAAATGGCAGTTCGTGCTCTCGGCAAGAGCGACCAGCGCGTCGAGCCCGGCCCGGCTCATCATCGTACCGGTCGGGTTGTGCGGACAGGTGACGCTGATCAGCCTGGTGTTCGGGCGCATCGCCGCCTTGACGCGCTCGACATCGATGGCGAAGTCTTCCTCGAAGGCCAGATCGACAAAGCTGATGGCGCAGCCGATCGCCCGTGGGGTTTCGATGTTGGTGGCGTAGTTGGGCCTGATGACGACCAGATGATCGCTGGCCGACAAAAGCGAGGTCGAGACGATGAACAGCGCGCCGGCGGCACCAGCGGTGACCAGCACATCATCCGGCGTGACGCCGGCATCCTGCGCCGCGATCAGCGCGCGCAATTCCTTGTCGCCGCGGTGCTCGCCGTAGAACAGCGTCAGATCGGGCAGCGACAGGCCGATGTCGGACAGCTTCTGGTCGGCGATCGAGCTTTCGGAGAGATTGTAGCGGATGCGGTCGTAGCCGTATTCCTCCGGCGCCTCTTTCTCGATCACCATTCTTGCGTAGTTCATGCCTTCCCCCAGATCGCCCGCGCGGATTTGTTATTGCGCAATTCCGGAAGGAAATCGCTTCCGGGAATTGCTCCAGCCATAAAAAGCATGAAGCCTGCCAGGCGAATTCGCCGGCAGGCTCCAATCGATCCATTGATTGAGCGCCGAACGGGCTCAGGCCGAAACCTTGGCCTTCCTGCCCTTGACGGCTGGCTTCGGGGCGGCCTTGCGGCCGAGACCGATAGACTTCGCCAGCTCCGAGCGCGAGGCTGCGTAGTTGGGAGCAACCATCGGATAGTCAGACGGCAAACCCCATTTGGCCCGATAGGCGTCGGGCGTCAGGCCGAAATGCACGCCGAGATGGCGCTTCAGCGATTTGAACTTCTTGCCGTCCTCGAGGCAGATGATGAAATCCGGCGTCACCGATTTCTTGGGATTGACCGCGGGAACCTGCGGTACGCTCACCGGCGCGGCCGGCTTGCCGAGCCCGCTGATCGAGGCGCTGACGCTGGCGATGAGGTCCGGCAGGCCCGAGACGGGCAAGCGGTTCTTTTCGACGTAAGCGGACACGATATGGGCGGTTAGTTCGAGAAGGTCGATGTCTTTGCGAGCGGGGTTGCTGTCGTCTGTCAATCTATGTCCTCCGTCTATGGCGCACCGCTTCGAAAATCGGGATCGTTTTCGAAGGGTCGATGCGCAAACTCAAATGCTGAAGCGTCTTTCGCGTAGCCCTCGGGGGCCGCGTCGTTTTGTAGTATGGCGAATTCCTAGTCGGCAAATCTGCGCAAGGCAATCATTCAGCGCGGCGTCACACGTTATTTTGAACAACTATACTAAACTGTAACAATTCAGACGATCAAGGCCTTGTCTCGCCACAGACGAAATCCGCCTTCGAACGCACGCGTGTTATCGCCGCGCCTGGAATCGGCCGGCAAGGTGTCGAGCTTGTCGACATTGCCGCCGCCAATGACGACGTAGTCGGGCTGCATGGCGGCGCGCAACCGTTCGACGACGTCGAAAACATATTTGCGCCATTTCTTCTTGCCGCGTTTTTCAAGGCCGCGTTCGCCAACATAATCCTCGAAACTCTTGCCGTTCTTATAGGGAAGGTGGGCGAGTTCCATCGGCTGGGCGACATTGTCGACGATCATCGCCGCACCCAGCCCGGTTCCCAGGCCGAGGAACAGCATGCGCCCGCCCTCGTAGCTGCCGATGGCCTGCATCAGCGCATCGTTGACCACCTTGACCGGCTTGCCGAACTGCGGCGAAATCGAAACCGGCCCAGCCCTTGCCGAGATTGGCGGGGTCGAGCAGCGGCCTGTTGTGGTGCACCGGGCCGGGGTAACCCATGGAGATGACGTCGAAGGACAGGCCCTCGGCGAGCTTCTTCACGGTGTCGGTCATCTGCTGCGGCGTCAGGCCGGGCCCGGAATCGGCGCTGCGCTCCGCGCCGCCGGCGCTGCTGAGGATCTTGACATGCGAGCCGCCAATGTCGATCGAAAGCACGACCTTGTCGGTGCCCGACGCTGCTTGCTTCACCGACTTGGCCATTGCGTCACCTCCACTCACGCCACCGGGTCGATCCAGCCATTGGGCGGCCCGAAGCCGGCCATGGCGTCCGCCGGCCCCCATGTCCCCGGCTCGTAAAGGTGCGGTGGCGTGGTGTCGCCAAGCACCGGGCCGACGATGCGCCAGGCAAGCTCGGCTGCATCCTGCCTGGTGAAGAGCTGTCCATTGCCGTTCATGGCGTCGCCGATCAGCCGCTCATAGGGCGGCATGTCGCCCTTGCTGTCGTCGAGTGCCGTCAGTTCCACCTGCTCGCCGATCATGTCGTCGCCCGGCGCCTTGCGTTGGGCGCCGATGGCGATCATCACCTGCGGGTCGATGCGGAAGCGGACATAGTTCTGGTCGGCGGGCTTGATCGGGTCGAAGACGTCGAGCGGCGGCCGCTTCAGGCGCACCACCACCTCGGTGACATGCACCGGCATGTTCTTGCCGGCGCGGATGAAGAACGGCACGTCCTGCCAGCGCCAGGTATCGACGGAGAAGCGCACCGCCGCGAAGGTCTCGACCGGCGAGTTCGGCGCCACGCCGGGCTCGGTGAGATAGCCGGCGAACTGGCCGCGCACGACATCGTCTTTCGTCAAGGTGCGGATCGCCCTGAGCACCTGTACCTTCTCGTCGATCAGATCGTCGGCGGAGCGGCCGACAGGCGGCTCCATGGCGAGCAGCAAGAGAATGTTGAGCAGATGGTTCTCGATGACGTCCCTGATGCAGCCGACATCGTCATAGAAGCGGCCACGTCCTTCGATGCCGAAATCCTCGGCCATGGTAATCTGCACGCTTTCGACGAAATTGCGGTTCCAGATCGGTTCGAGCAAGGAATTGGCGAAGCGGAAATAGAGCAGGTTCTGGATCGCTTCCTTGCCGAGATAATGGTCGATGCGGAAGATCGATTGTTCGTCGAACACCAGGTGCAGCACCCGGTTCAGCCAGCGTGCCGATTGCAAATCGTGGCCGAAGGGTTTTTCCACCATCAGCCGCGCGCCGTGCGCGGTGCCCGATTGCTCAAGTCCCTGGACGACGGTCTCGAACATGGTCGGCGGCACCGCCATGTAGTGCAGCGGCCGCTGGGCGCTGCCGAGAGTGCTCTTCAGCTTCTCGAAGGTGGCCGGATCGCGATAATCGCCGCTGACATAGCGCAGCAGGGAGGCAAGCTTGGCGAAGACCTCCTCGTCGATCTTGCCGAGCGCGTTGACGATGCCGTCGCGGGCACGCGCCTGCAATTGCTTGAGGTCCCAGGCATCGAAGGCGACGCCGATCACCGGTTCGGTGAGCGTTCCCTTGGCGACCATCTGGTAAAGTGCCGGGAATATTTTCTTATGGGCGAGGTCGCCGGTCGCCCCGAAGAGCACCAGCGTGTCGGACCGTTCCTGGCTCATTGGCGTGTCTCCCTTGCCGCCGTCATGAGCCGGCCTTCGGCTTTTCGAGATGGCCGCCGAAGGCGTAGCGCATCGCCGAGAGCAGCTTGTCGGCGAATTCGGATTCGCCTTGCGAGGAGAAGCGGTCGAACAGGGCGGAGGACAGAACCGGCGCCGGCACGCCGGTGTCGATCGCCGCCTTCAGCGTCCAGCGGCCTTCGCCGGAATCCGAGACCCGGCCGCCGAAATTCGCCAGCGAAGGATCCGACTTGAGCGCACCGGCGGTCAGATCGAGCAGCCAGGAGCCGATGACGCTGCCATGGCGCCAGACCTCGGCGACCTCGGCGAGGTCGATGTCGAACTGATAGTATTCGGGGTTCTGCAATGGACTGGTCTCGGCATCGGCGGTGCGTTTGACCTTGCCGGCATTGCCGGCCTTGAGAATGTTCATGCCCTCGGCATACGCGGCCATGACGCCGTATTCGATGCCGTTGTGGACCATCTTGACGAAGTGGCCGGCGCCGCTCGGACCGCAATGCAGATAGCCGAAGGCAGCGGTGCCGGCGGCCTTGTCGGGCGAGGCTGCGCCGGCATCGGCGCCAGGCGCCAGCGTGGCGAAGATCGAATCGAGGTGCTTGACGGCATCGTCGGGCCCACCGATCATCAGGCAGTAGCCGCGATCGAGGCCCCAGACGCCGCCGCTGGTGCCGACATCGACATAGCTGATGCCTTTGGCCGCCAGTTTTGCCGCCCGGTCGACGTCGTCGTGATAGTAGGAATTGCCGCCGTCGATCACGATGTCGCCCGGCTCCATCAGCGCCGCCACCTGGTCGACGATCTTGCCGGTGATCGCGGCCGGCAGCATCAGCCAGACGCAGCGCGGCTTGGCGAGCTTGCCGACGAATTCCTCCATCGACGCCGCCCCGGACGCGCCGTCGGTCACCAGCGCCGCGACGCTGGCGGGATTGATGTCGTACACCACGCATTGGTGGCCGTCGCGCATCAGGCGCCGGACCATGTTGGCGCCCATCCGGCCCAGTCCCATCATTCCGATCTGCATGGTTTCGTCCCTGTTTCCTTGAGATTTTCTGGGTTAGTCGAGGATGGACCTACTGGCTATCCCGATCGCCTGACACGACGGAGAAGTCGACATTCTCCCAATCGCCGGTTGCGGGCCAGAAAAAAGTGAAGATCAGCGTGCATCGGCAGGCGCCTCGGCGGGCTGGTCCGTGTCGCCGGGCGGCCGGTTCTTGATCGGGACATAGCCGTCCTTCGGCGAGCCGGCGTCGGCGCTGTCCGGTGGGGCGATGCGGACGTAGTAGCCCTCGACGCCTGCCGTCTTGCTGATTGCCGTGGCGGTGACATAGGTCCAGCGCTCGACCTTCCAGACATCGGCGGTCTCGCCGCTCTTGGCACTTGACGTCCAGCGCGCCGGAATGCCCGGTGCGCCCGGGGGAACAATCGGCGTCGCTGCCATGCTTCGGTCTCCTGCATGCATGCCTAGCCCATCAACCAAAGCTATTTCAATCGTTGCACTGCAAGTTGATCGGCAGGCTCTTACGCGGGACAACCCGGGGTAACGGGTTCCTTCGGAGCTTTCGCCGGCGCGCTGTTGATGGAGCATTGGACGGAAAAACCCGCCTGTGCGGCGGGTCCGTGGCGCAACTCAGCACCATGGAGGAATATCTACCATAGCTGCACTCACCCTGTCAAGAAAAAATTCCTATCCTGAAAAGGCAGCCGGTACAGCCGGACTGTCGCCAGGCCTTTGTCGACCCGGGTTCTGAGCCCCTGGGCTTGCACGGATTGCCAGTTGACAGGCTGCCAGCCTTCTGCATTTGTCCGACAATAGATAAAAAACAGGAAGCCAGGACCAAGTTTCATCAGCAAGCAGCACGACCAGCAACTCTTGGGAGGAGTATGACATGAAGAAACTGTTCGTTTTAGGAGCCCTCTGCGCGATGCTCGCCTCGGGCACGGCACTTGCCGACACCAGCGGCAAGAAGATCGCGTTCTCCAACAATTACGCCGGCAATTCGTGGCGGCAGGCCATGCTCGACAGCTATGGCATCGTCACCAAGAAGGCGGTCGACGACAAGATCGTCGCCGCGGCCGACGTCTTCACCACCGCCGACAAGGAAGTCCCGACGCAGGCCGCGCAGGTGCAGAACCTGATCCTGCAAGGCTATGACGCCATCGTCATCAATGCCGCTTCGCCGGACGCGCTCAACGGCGCCATCAAGCAGGCCTGCGACGCCGGCATCGTCGTCGTTTCCTTCGACGGCATCGTCACCGAGCCTTGCGCCTACCGCGTCGTCGTCGACTTCAAGGACATGGGCAAGCAGGAAGTCGAGCAGATGGCCAAATTCCAGCCCAAGGGCGGCAATCTGCTGGAAATCCGCGGGCTGGCCGGCACGTCGATCGACGACGCCATCCATGCCGGCATTCTCGAAGGCGTTGCCGCCCACCCCGAGTTCAAGATCGTCGGCTCGGTGACCGGCGACTGGGACCAGACCACGGCGCAGAAGGCGGTCGCGACCATCCTGCCGTCGCTGCCCGACATCGTCGGCATCGTCGACCAGGGCGGTGACGGCTACGGCGCGGCGCAGGCCTTCGCCGCAGCCGGCAAGCCGCGCCCGACCATCATCATGGGCAACCGCCAGGACGAGCTGAAGTGGTGGAAGGAGCAGAAGGACAAGGACGGCTATCAGACCTGGTCGGCCTCGATCGCGCCCGGCGTGTCGTCGCTGGCCTTCTGGGTGGCGCAACAGGTGCTCGACGGCCGCAAGGACATTCCGCACGACCTGCTGGTGCCGTATCTGGCCTTCACCCAGGACAATTTCGAGGCTGCCCTGCCGAAAATCAAGGAAGGCGGGGTCGCCACGCACGAATACAGCCAGGAAGACGCCATCGCGGCCATCAAGGCCAACATCAAGTAGCATGGCGTTGGCGTTCCTACCGTGAGCGGATATCGTTGAGCATGGCTGAAGGGAATGCCGACATCATCAGACTGAACGGCGCCGAAAAACATTTCGGCGCCGTTCGCGCGCTTGGCGGCGTGGATTTCCGTGTCGGGCCTGGGGAATGCGTCGGCCTCGTCGGCCATAACGGCGCCGGCAAATCGACGCTCATGCACATGGTGGCGGGCACGCTGGCGCCCGACAGCGGCACGGTCGGCGTGCATGGCGAGGCCGAGGAGAACTACTCGGTGTCGCGGGCGCAGCAACTCGGCATACGTTGCGTTTTCCAGGAATTGTCGCTGTGCCCCAATCTCAGCGTCGCCGAGAACACGCGCATCAATCACGCTTCGCTGCGCGGCTTCGGCTGGCGGCGCAAGGCCGCCGAGCTGATCGCCGCCAAGCTCGACGAGATCTTTCCGGGCCACAGCATCTCGGCGGCGGACATCGTCGGCGATCTCTCGATCGGCCGGCGCCAGATGGTCGAGGTTGCGCGCGCCTTCACCGTCACCCAGGACCGGCTCGACCTCGTCATCCTCGACGAGCCGACATCGTCGCTCGACGCGCATACGGCCGGCCAGTTGCTGGCTTTCGTGCGCCGCTTCGTCGCCAGCGGCAAAAGCTGCATCCTGATTTCGCATGTGCTGGGCGAAGTGCTGCGGAACGCCGACCGCATCGTGGTGATGCGCGATGGCAAGGTGGTTGTCGCCGATGCGGCCAGTGCCTTCGACCGCGACCGGCTGGTGACGGCGATGGGTGGGGCGGAAGCACGCCAGAAGATCGCGGCGCAAGCCGCTACGGCCAAACCCGGCGCCAGCCCGCTGCGGGTTCGGGCGCGGCCTGCCGCGCAGAAGGACGGCGCCGACCTTGTCGCTTGCGCCGGCGAGATCATCGGCCTTGCCGGCCTGGCCGGCCATGGCCAGACCGACCTGCTGCTGGCGATCTTCCGCGCTGCGTCGCGCGCCAAGGCCGGCATCCAAGTGACCGCGCCGGTGGCGCTGGTCGCCGGCGACCGGCAGGCGGACGGCATCTTTCCGCAGTGGTCGATCGCCGAGAATATCGGCATCCGCTCGCTGGCGCGTTTGCGCAACGGCCTGCTGATTTCGCCGCAGCGCGAGGCTGAGCTTGCGCAGTTCTGGCAAAAGAAGATCGGCATCCGCACGCCCGACATGAACAACAACATCTTTTCGCTGTCGGGCGGCAACCAGCAGAAGGCGTTGTTTGCCCGCGCGCTAGGCTCGGATGCGCAGATCGTGCTGATGGACGATCCGATGCGCGGCGTCGATATCGGCACCAAGCTCGAGGTCTACGAGCTCGTGCGCAAGGAGGCTCGGCAAGGCCGCACCTTCCTTTGGTACACCACGGAAACCGAAGAGCTCGACAATTGCGACCACATCTACGTCTTCAAGAACGGCCGTATCGTCGCCAATCTGCGTCGCGACGAACTGACCGAAGAGAAGATCATCCAATCCTCCTTCGGCGATGCGGCCTGAGATGACGGCCGCCAGCATCGACACCACCGCCAAGACCTCCGCCGAGCGCGGCGCGCTGGCGCGTGCCCGCCTGCTGCGCGGGCTGCTGCCGGCTTTGTCGCTGGCGCTGGTGCTGCTCGCCATCGCCTGGCTCAACCCGCGCGCCATCAGCTATTTCGGCTTCAGCCTGATGCTCAACCTGGCGATCCCGATCGCCCTGGCGACAATCGCGCAGATGTTCGTCATATCGGGCAATGAGCTCGACCTGTCGATCGGCACCTTTGTCGGTTTCGTCGGCTGCGTCACCGCGACATGGCTGAAGGACGCGCCGGTCATCGGCGTCGCCATCCTGCTCGGGTCGATCGGCGTCTATGCGCTGCTCGGCGCGCTGATCCACCTGCGCAACCTGCCGTCGATCGTGGTGACGCTCGGCATGAGTTTTGTGTGGCAGGGGCTGGCTATTCTCGTGCTGCCCAAACCGGGCGGCAAGGCGCCGGACTGGCTGCTGGCGTTCATGGCGTTCAAACCGCCTCTCGTTCCGTTTCCGATCATTGCAGCGTTGCTGATCGGCCTTGTCGTTCATTTCGGACTGATGCGCACCTCCTATGGCGTGATCCTGCGCGGCTCCGGCGGCAATCCGGCGGCGCTCGGCCGCGCCGGCTGGTCGCTGCTCAAGACCAAGATCGTGCTGTTTTCGCTGGCCGGCCTGTTCGGCGTGCTGTCCGGCATGGCGCTGATCGGCATCACCACCTCGGCCGACGCCAACATAGGCAACGGCTACACGCTGCTTTCGATCGCCGGCGTCATTCTGGGCGGCGGCGAATTCGTCGGCGGCCGGGTGTCGCCGATCGGCGCGGTGATCGGCGCGCTGACGCTGGCGCTGGCCGCGTCGCCGCTGCTCACCTTCATGCACATTCCGCCCGACTGGCAGGTGGCCGCCAATGGCGCCATCCTGATCATCGTGCTTGCCGCGCGGGTGCTGATCAGCCGCAGGGAGAGGTGAGCCAGTGGTGTTGGTGAAGACCCTGCTCGGCAGGCCCTGGATCTGGTCATTCCTCGGCGCGCTTCTGGTGTGGCTGGCGACCATCGCCTTCACCGGCGGCTATGGCGGCGGCGGCATGGTCACGGCAGCGCTGTCGCTGGCGGTGTTCACGGTCATTGTCGGCGTCGGGCAGATGTTCGTCATCACGCTCGGCCCCGGCAATGTCGACCTGTCGTTGCCGGCCAATATCGGCCTTGCCAGCGCCGTCGCCATGAAGGTGATGGACGGCAATGACTCGATGATCGCGGTCGGGCTGCTGGCGGCGCTCGCTACGGGTGCCGCGATCGGCGTCGCCAACTATCTGCTGATCTGGGCGCTGCGCATTCCGCCGATCATCGCCACCTTGTCGGCCAGCTTCATCATCCAGTCCATCGACATCAGCTATGGGCGCGGGCTGCAGATCAAGCCGCCGCCGGGCTTCGCCGATTTCGCCAACCGGCAGGTTCTGGGCATCCCGGTGCTGGCGATCCTCACAGTGCTGTTCACCATCGGCGCCGCGATCGCGCTGCAACGGATGATCTATGGCCGCTCGGTGCTGGCGATCGGCCAGAACATCCGGGCCGCGTGGCTGGCCGGCGTCAATGTCGGCCGCATCCGTTTCCTCACCTACACGCTGTCGGGCGCGCTCGGCGGCATCGACGGGGCGCTGCTCGCAGGCTATTTCCGCGGCGCAAACGTCGACATCGGCAACGAGTACCTGCTGGCCTCGATCGCCGTCGTCGTCATCGGCGGCACGTCGGTGGCCGGCGGCAAGGCCAACGTGCCCGGCGTCTGGGGCGCGGCGCTGTTCCTGGTGCTGCTCTTGACCATGCTCAACACGTTCGGCGTCAGCGCCGGCGTGCGGCTGCTGTTGACCGGGCTGATCATCGTCGGGGTGATCACGGCCGCGGGTGGACAGAAGCCGCTGCGCTAGGTGTGATGGCGAAAGGGCTGGCGCTGGCGGGACAGCACCAGGCACTTCAAGACCGGTAATCATTATGCCAGGCCGGCATCCGGTTCCCATCCGCGTCATGGCGCTGTAAATCCCGTTCGCGCGGCCGCAAGCCGTTCGCCATTGCTGGGAGGTTTTGCGTGTCCGATTTCCTGAAGCTCAGCCGGGACGGCGATGTCGCCATCGTCACCATCGACAATCCGCCGGTCAACGCGCTGAGTTTTCATGTCCGCGAGCCGCTGATGCAGGCGGTGGTCTCGTTGCGCGACGATGTTTCGGTCGCGGCCATCGTCATCGCTTGCGCCGGACGGACCTTTGTCGCCGGTGCCGATATCACCGAATTCGGCAAACCTGTACAGCAGCCCGACCTGCGTGCCATCGTGGCCATGCTGGAGACCATCGCCAAGCCGACCGTCGCCGCCATTCACGGCACCGCGCTCGGCGGCGGGCTGGAACTGGCGCTCGGCTGCCATTTCCGCGTTGCCGATGCCGGCGCCAGGCTCGGCCTTCCCGAGGTGAAGCTCGGCCTGTTGCCGGGCGGCGGCGGCACGGTGCGGCTGCCGCGCCTTGTCGGCGCGGTGAAAGCGCTCAGGATGATCGTTTCCGGTTCGCCGATCAGTGCGGCCGAGGCGCATGGAGCAGGCCTGGTCGATGCTGTCTTCGACGGCGATCTGACCGCGCATGCCGTGAACTTCGCCCGGGAGATAGCCCGCAAGGGTGGTCCCTTCACGCCGGTGCGCGATCGCAATGACGAGCTCAGGCAAACCGACCTGGCGGCCTTCGACGCCGAGGCGGCGGACCTTGCCAAGAAGGCGCGCGGGCTCGAAGCGCCGCTCGCTTGCGCACAATCGGTGCGCAACGCCGTCACGTTGCCGTTCGAGGAAGCGCTGGCGATGGAGCGCGCGCTGTTCGCCAAGCTCGTCGCCAGCGACCAGTCGCGGGCGCAGCGGCATCTGTTCTTCGCTGAACGTGAGGCGGCAAAGATCCCCAAGGATGTCGTCAGACGCAGGATTGCGCGGGTCGGCGTCATCGGCGCCGGCCCGATGGGCGGCGGCATCGCCATGGCCTTCGTCAATGGCGGCTATCCCGTGACCTTGCTGGAAACCAGCTATGAAGCGCTGCAGCGCGGGCTGGCGACGATCGACAAGAACTATGCCGTCTCCGTCAGTCGCGGTTCATTGAGCGAAGACGGCAAGCAGCAGCGGCTCGCCCAGTTCAAGGGCTCCACCGATTATGCCGATCTGGTCGATTGCGACCTGATCGTCGAGGCGGTGTTCGAGGAAATGGCGGTCAAGAAGGAGGTGTTCGGCAAACTCGACGCGGTGGCCAGGCCGGGTGCGATCCTCGCCACCAACACCTCCTATCTCGACATCGACGAAATCGCCGCCTCGACCTCGCGGCCGCAGGATGTGCTCGGCCTGCATTTCTTCTCGCCGGCCAATGTCATGAAGCTGCTGGAGATAGTGCGGGCCGACAAGACCGCGCCCGATGCGCTGGCCACGGTGGTCGACCTGGCGCGCAAGATCGGCAAGGTGGCCGTCGTGGTCGGCGTCTGCCACGGCTTCGTCGGCAACCGCATGCTGGCCGCGCGTGGTGCCGAATCCGAGGCGCTTCTGCTCGAAGGTGCGACGCCAAGCCGGATCGACCAGGCGTTCACCGATTTCGGCTGGCCGATGGGGCCGTTCCAGATGAGCGACCTCGCCGGCCTCGACATCGGCTGGCGCAACCGCAAGGCGCGCGGCCAGACGGCAGTGATCGCCGACAGTTTGTGCGAACAAGGGCGCTTCGGCCAGAAGACCGGCCGTGGGTTCTATCTCTACGAGGCTGGCGCGCGCACACCGGTTCCGGACCCGCAAGTCGAGGCGCTGATCCGCGACAAGGCCGCTGAGAAGGGCATCGCACCACGCGCGATCGGCGCCGAGGAGATCATCGAGCGCACGCTCTACCCCATGATCAACGAAGGCGCGAAGATCCTCGAGGAAAAGATTGCCGCCCGCGCATCCGATATCGATGTCGTCTGGGTCAACGGCTACGGCTTTCCCGTCGGCAAGGGCGGCCCGATGTTCTGGGCTGGCCTCGAAGGGGCGGCCAAGATCATCGAGCGACTCGAATATTGGCACCAGCGGACGGGCAAGGATGTTTTCAAGCCGGCGCCGCTTCTGAGGCGGATGGCCGAGACTGGCTCGTGGGAAGCTGGCTCGACAGCGTGATCGAGCGCCATCGGCAAGCGGTCGGGGCGTGGCCTCAGACCAACGACAGTTTCCAACGTGGCTGAGACGATCAATTTTCGAAGTCGGCGCCGCCCCTCATCGCCCTGCCGGGCACTTCTCCCCGTATAGTAACGGGGAGAAGGGGCTGCCCTCAACCTTGGCGCCCTTCTTTCGAGGCTGGTGGTTGGCGAAAGCGGCAATGAGAGCGCCCCTCTCCCCGTCACTATACGGGGAGAGGATGCCGGCAGGCAGGTGAGGGGCGGCGTCAACCGTCGGAAAAGGTGATGGGGCGAATTCGAATCAGAAGCGATCGCCTTGCCAGGTGGTGGCGGGGATTGGAGGAGCTATCTTATCCGCGCGTCGATGATTTCGACGAAGCGGGCGAAAAGGCCGGCCTGCGACTTGATCTTGAGCTTGCGGTAGATGTTGCGGCGGTGGACCTTCACGGTTCCCGGCACGATGCGCATGGCCCTGGCGATCGACTCGGTGGAATGCCCTTGCAGCACCAGGTCGACGACATGCTTTTCGCGCGGCGTCAGCGACAGGCTTTTCCAGATATGGGCGCGGTCGAACTCGTTGACGACCGCCAACGCCTCGTCCTGCTTGGCCTCGACCGGCTCGTCGACGGGAAGAGCAGGCCAGCGCAAGCGGGCGAAGGCGACCACCGCCGGCGCCATATCGCGCAGCAGCCTGGCGTCGGCGGTTCCGAACGGACCTGAAGCGCGCAGCCGCATCAGCGACAGCACCAGTGCGTCCTTGCCCGGCAGCGGTACGAAGAAGCCGACCTCCTCGGCCAGCCTGGTCTGGCTGTAATAGGAACGAAAATATTCGCTGGCGTAGAAACGGTCCGGCGCGAGTTCGCGCATGCGCCAAAAGCCTTCCTTTCGCTCGACCGCCGCGTGGTGGAACGGATCGAGCAGATAAGGCCCTTCCTGGTAGAGGGCGACAAAGACGTGGCTCTCCGTCGGCGAGAACGTCTCGAACAGCAATAGCGGGCGTGAGGCGCCGCGATAGCCGAAGATCACGCAGTGATCGAAATCGACATGCTGCCGCAGCCAATCGACCAACGCATGGCCGAAGAGATCGCCGCTCGTCTCCCGCGTCGCCGCGACAAGCGTGGCCAGCCGGCTGTATTCATCGCTGCGGGTCAATTCATACCCCTCTAAACGAGAAAATAGATCAGATATACCACCGGTGAGGTATATACTAGCCGCCATTGGCTCTGGTAGCGTCTTGAGATTGCCCTGGGGAGTCCGCAGCCTTGACCGCAGTGCCCGACATCGAGTTTCGCGGCGTCACCAAGCGCTATGGCGCGGTGACCGCGGTCAGCGGCATCGATCTCGCTGTGCCGCCCTCCGCCTTTGTCGCGCTGCTCGGACCGTCCGGCTGCGGCAAGACGACCTGCCTGCGCATGATCGGCGGGTTCGAACAGCCAAGCGAAGGCCAAGTGTTCATTCGTGGCCAGGACATGGCCGGAACGCCGCCTTACAGGCGGCCGGTCAACATGGTGTTCCAGCAATATGCGCTGTTTCCGCATCTGGATGTGGAAGACAACGTCGCCTACGGCCTGCGTCAGGCGCGGCCACGGCTGTCATCGCGCGAGATCGCCTCCAGGGCAGGCGAAGCGCTCGAAATGGTGCGCCTCGCCGGCTATGACAGGCGCAAGATCCACGAACTGTCCGGCGGCCAGCAGCAGCGCGTCGCGCTGGCGCCCGCGCTGGTCAACAAGCCGGCCGTGCTTTTGCTCGACGAGCCGCTGGCAGCGCTCGACAAGAAGCTGCGCACCGACATGCAGATCGAATTGCAGAACCTGCAGCGCGAGATCGGCATCACCTTCGTGCTGGTCACCCACGACCAGGAGGAAGCGCTGTCGATGAGCGACTTCGTCTGCGTCATGAATGGCGGCCGCATCGTCCAGCTCGGGCAGCCAAGCGAGATCTATGACGAGCCCGCCGACCTGTTCGTCGCCGATTTCGTCGGCAAGACCAATCTGTTGAGCGGCAAGGTCGCCGGGCATTCGGGCGAGCTGGTGGACATAGCGTTGGCCGACGGCACGGTCATTGTGGCGCGCAAGCGCACCGCCTTGCGGAATGGCGAGACCGTTTCGGTCAGCCTGCGCCCCGAATCGCTCAGTCTCGGCGCCCCGGAAAGCGGCCCGTTCAAGGGCGTCGTCCGCAACCGCATCTTCCTGGGGTCGACAGCGGAGTACGCGATCGAGGTTCAAGGCATCGGAACGCTGCTCGCCAAGGCCGATCATGTGACCGGCCACGGCAACCTCTTCAAGCCGGGTGAACCCGTCGCCATCGGCTTTGCCACCGGGACGCCGCTTGCGTTTCCGGAGACCAAGAATAACGGGACCAACCAGAGGGTAAACAAACATGTCGAAATCATATCGTGATGGACTGCCGATAAGCCCTGAGAACTTTGTCGACCAGCTGATGCGTCTGAAGCGCGGCTCGATTGGCCGACGCGACTTCCTTGGCCTCACCGGCCTCGGCATCGCGACGGCGGTGATGGCGCGCGAGATCGGCATCATGCCGACGCCGGCCTTTGCCGCGGAAAACCTCGGCGACCGCATGTCGATCGCAACCTGGCCGAATTATCATGACCCGGCGACGTTCGAGAACTTCAAGAAGGACACCGGCGTCGCCGTCGAGGTCAACGTATTCGGCTCCAACGAGGAGATGCTGGCAAAGCTGCAGGCCGGGGCCTCGGGCTGGAGCCTTTTCGTGCCGACCAACTACACGATCTCGACCTATAAGAAGCTCGGCATCATCGAAGCACTCGATATGGCGAAGCTGCCGAATTTCGACGGCTCGCAGGAAGACCCGCGCTTCACTGGGGAAGGCACGATCGATGGCACGACCTATGCCGTGCCGAAGAACTGGGGCACCACCGGCTTTGCCGTGAATACCAAGAAGCTGACCAAGCCGATGACCAGCTGGAAGGAGTTCTGGGACACCGCCATGGCGGAAGGCGACAGCCGCACCATGGTGCACGACTATCAGCTGACCACGATCGGCAACGCGCTGAAATATTACGGCTATTCATTCAATTCGCTGAAGCCCGACGAACTCGCCAAGGCCGAGGAATTGCTGCTCAAGGTCAAGCCGCATCTGTTCGCGGTTTCGTCGGATTACCAGCCGGGGATGCGCGCGGGCGATGCGTGGATGACGATGTGCTGGACCAATGACGGTGCGCAGCTGCATCGCGACATTCCCGAGATCGCCTATGTGCTGGGCAAGGAAGGCGGCGAGATCTGGACCGACTTCTACGCCATTCCCAAGGATGCGCCGAACAAGCCGGCCGGCTATGCCCTGCTCAACTATTTGATGAACCCGCAGGTCGCGGTCAAGGAGCACCTGGCCAATGGCGCGCCCTCGACCGATGCGCGGGTCAACAAGCTGCTGCCCAAGGAGGTGCTCGACAATCCGATCCTCTATCCGGCGGCGGACCTTCTGACGCCGCTGGAATTCGGCGCGGCGGCAACGCTGACCGATCCGGGCCGTGCCGAACTGATGGCGCGCTTCAAGTCGGCCTGAACAAAGCGGGCCTCAAACCGACGCATACAAACTTGACCGGCGGGTTTAGACCCGCCGGCACCGGGGCGAATCTTTCAATGCGTGGCAATGTCCTTCGCAAAAATCTGCTGACGGCCATGCTGCTCGCTCCGGCGACGGCGTGGCTGGTGGTGTTTCTGGTGCTGCCATTCATCGCCATCGCCGTGTTCAGCGTCGGCGAGCGAGCACCGGAGGGCGGCTACCAGGCCGCCTTTACGCTGGCGCAATACGCCAATCTTCCGGCGCGGGCGACCGCCTTCTGGAATACGATGGTGCTGGCGCCGGCAGGGGCGCTCGCCTGCCTGCTGGTCGCCTATCCGGTTGCCTATTATCTTGCCCTCCGCGCGCCGGCGCGCTGGCGGCTGATCTTGCTGGCGCTGGTCGTCATTCCGTTCTGGACCAGCCTTTTGATGCGGACCTACGCCTGGATGTACATTCTGGGCGGGCGCGGCATCCCGGCGCTGCTCGCCTTTGTCGGCATCGAGGATGTCAGGCTGATCAACACCCCAGGCGCCGTCCTGCTCGGCATCGTCTATGGCTATCTGCCGCTGATGATCCTGCCGATCTATGTCAGCCTCGAACGGCTCGACCGAAGGCTGCTGGAGGCCTCCGCCGATCTCGGCGCGACACCGCTTTCGACTTTCCTGGGCGTAACCCTGAAACTGTCGCTGCCGGGCGTGATGACCGGCTTCTCGCTGGTGATGATCCTGCTGCTCGGCGAATATCTTATCCCGACGCTGCTTGGCGGCGGCAAAGTATTCTTCATCGGCAATGCGCTGGTCGATCTGTTCCTGCAGTCGCGCAACTGGCCGTTCGGGTCGGCGATCGCGATCACGCTGGTGCTGGTTTCGGTGGTGGTGCTGATCGCCGCCAACCGCATCTCGACCCGCGTCTCGGGCGCCCGCCGGGTGGACCTGATCTGATGCGCGCCTTCGTCATTGCCGTCTTCGCCTTCCTCTACCTGCCGATCGCGCTGGTCGTGCTGTTCTCCTTCAACGCCGGTCATCATGCCAGCGAGTTCACCGGCTTCTCCGTGCAATGGTATGGCAAGGCGCTGGCAAACCCGTTCCTGGTCGAGGCGCTGAAGAACAGCCTGTTCATCGCCACCACCAGCGCCTCGCTGGCGGCGGTGTTCGGCACGGCGGCAGCCCTTGGCCTGGCGCGCGTCGGGGTGCGGACCCGCGCTGTGTTCGACGCGCTGCTCGGTGCGGCGATCGTCGTTCCTGGCGTCGTCATCGGCATTTCGACACTGGTTGCGCTGGTCCAGCTGTTCGCGGTGGTCAATCCGTTCCTCGCCTCGATCTGGCCGGACGACCAGCCGCCGCGCCTGTCGCTGGGCTATGGTTCGATCATCGCGGCGCATGGCCTGTTCTCGATGGCGCTGGTGACGATGATCGTCGGCACGCGCCTCGGCAGCCTCGACCGCAATCTGGTCGAGGCTTCGAGCGATCTCTACGCCACGCCGCTGACGACGTTCCGCTCGATCGTACTGCCGCAAATCATGCCGGCGGTGGTTGCCGGCTTCCTTCTGGCCTTCACCTTCTCCTTCGACGATTTCATCGTCGCCTTCTTCGTCGCCGGCGCCCAGACGACGCTGCCGATCTATGTCTTCGCGTCGATCCGGCGCGGGGTGACGCCGGAAATCAATGCCATCGCGACGATCGTGCTCGTCGCCTCCGTGCTGCTCGTGGTGCTTGCCCAATGGCAATTGCGCCAGCGCAAACCGTCAAACTGAAAGCCGCATCATGATCCTCAAAGACCGCATCGCCGTGGTGACAGGCGCTGGTTCCGGCATCGGCCGCGCCGGCGCCATGATCATGGGCAGGGAAGGCGCCGTGGTTGTCATCGCCGACAGGGATCATTCTGCCGGCGAGGCAACGGCGCTGGACATCCGTATAGCGGGTGGGCGGGCCGAGGCGGTTGCCACCGACGTCGCGGATGACGCGGCGGTCGAGCGGCTTATTGCCGGCACGCTCGACAAGCATGGGCGTATCGACATCCTGCACAACCACGCCGGAATCCAGGTCGGCGGCACGCTGACCGAAGTCGAGACCGGCGGCATGGATGCCTCGTGGCGGATCAATGTGCGGGCCCAGTTCCTCGCGGCCAGGCTGGTCATGCCGTCGATGGTCGCACGCAGCGGCGGCGTCATCCTCAACACGGCCTCCAATTCGGGCGTGTTCTACGACCGCGAGATGATCGCCTACGCGACGTCGAAACATGCGGTGGTGGCGATGACCCGGCAGATGTCGCTCGACTATGCCAAGCACAATGTGCGCGTCAATGCGCTCTGTCCGGGCTGGGTCGACACGCCGTTCAACGAGCCGTTCATCGCCCAGATGGGCGGACGGGAAGCGATCGAAAACTACGTGCGCACCAAGATCCCGATGGGGCGCTGGGCCATAGCCGAAGAGATTGCCGAAGCGATCCTGTTTCTCGTCTCCGACCGTTCCTCCTTCATGACCGGTCAGGCGCTGGTGATCGACGGCGGCGAAAGCATCGGTTGAGATCCCTGGTTTCATCCGCCGACGTTCCCTTTTCAACGCCTTTCCGATCCTTTCCTGCGGTTTTCACGATGCCCCTGGCCGGTCGCTAGGACTATGGTCTGACGGGCATGGGACTTCAGTGCCATGCAGCCCCGGTGGCGCCGATCGCTGTTTAAAATCAGCCGGTTAGCCGGGCGGCTTGCCGGATGCTCGCGTATTGCGACCGCATTTGTCTAAAGTTTACCCCATAGAATTAGCGGTTTCTCATAGGACGCTGCTTCAGCAGTTGTGCGAACACGGCGAATCCCGAGGAGACCACGATGACAAACCGCAAAACCCTGTTGGCGGCGCTTGCCGCATTGTCGCTTCTGGCGTCTCCGGCACTCGCC
The DNA here is from genome assembly GCF_040320945.1 of Mesorhizobium sp. M0587. NCBI lineage: Bacteria > Pseudomonadati > Pseudomonadota > Alphaproteobacteria > Hyphomicrobiales > Phyllobacteriaceae > Mesorhizobium > Mesorhizobium sp. M0587. The sequence continues at coordinate 6,151 of NZ_JAMYQP010000016.1, read as the reverse complement.
GGAGCCGGCGGCAACGGGCATGGCGGCGGCAATGGCGGTGGCCATAGCGGCGGTAACGGCAATGGTGGCAACCACGGCAACAGCGGCGCTTCGCACGGCAAGTCCTCCTCGGCCCGGGGGCAGGTAGCCAAGGCGGAAAAGACCAACACCACGGTCGATACCACAAAGGTCTCGTCCGTGCCCAAGGACAAGAACATCCATGCCAAACTCGGCCGGCTGAACTCGCTGCAGCGCAACATCAACGCCTACATGAACTCCAAGAGCAAGAAGTTCGCTGCCATTCAGGCTTTCGTGACGCAATCCGCGAAAGCCAAGGTCGCCCAGGCCGCGGCTGCCACGGCCGCCGCTACAGCGGCCGCCGCCCAGGCCGAGCTGGATTCGCTGAATTCGCAGCTGGATGCGCTGACGTCGCTGACGGCCGATCAGATTGCCGCCATGACGCCAGAACAGCAAGCGGCCCTGCCTGGGCAGATATCGGCTCTGGAGGCCGAGGTCACAGCCCAGCAGGCCGTGGTTGCCGCCGACAATGCGGCGGCCGCCGATGCCGAAGCCGCGGCTGCCGAGGCAGCGGTTGGCACCGATGATACATCGCTCGACGCGGCGCTGACGGACATGGCTAACAAGCCCGTCGACGCAGATGTCACCGCCTGGGCCCAAGGCGTCCTTGCCGGCAAGATCGACGAGACGGCCGCGGCAATGCAACCGACGCCGTAGCATCGCCGGCTGAGACGTCGGCAGCCGTCAAAGCCGATGTCGCGCGCTGGTCGGCGGCATCGCAGGCTTCACACGTGCCTGCGGCCGCCGGCCTCGCGGAACCAGCTGTCGGGATAGGGATACCACCATTCCTGGATTGCCGGTTTGTGGTCGATGATCACCATCTTCGAGCGGCGGAAGGCGTCGAGTCCCTGGCGCCCGAGCTCGCGGCCGAGGCCCGAGGCCTTCCAGCCGCCGAAAGGCAGAGCGTCATTGTCGATCAGCGGGTTGTTGACCCAGACCATGCCGGCTTCGAGCCGCTCGGCGGCCTCATGCGCTTCGGCCAGATCGGTGGTGAAGACCGAGGCGCCGAGCCCGAACGGGCTGTCATTGGCTAGCCGGATCGCCTCGTCGAAATCCTTGACCCGGCAGATCGCGGCAACCGGCCCAAAACACTCCTCGCGCACGATCGCCATCTCCGGGGTGACGCCGGTCAGGATCGTCGGCTCGTAGAACCAGCCGATGTTGTGTGCGGGCGGAACGCGGCCGCCGGCGACGGCCTTGGCACCGTGCGCGATGGCGTCGTCGACCAGGCGCATGACCTTGGCCCTCGCGGCCTCGCTGACCAGCGGGCCGATCTCGCTTCTGTCCATGCCGTTGCCGATGCGCAGCGCCCGCGTCTTTTCGGCGAACAGCTCGACGAAGCGGTCATGCACGGCATCGACGACGAAGAAGCGCTCGGCCGAGGTGCAGACCTGGCCGGTCAGATGGAAGGCGGCGGTGACGCTGCCGGCCGCCGCTATGTCGAGCGGGGCGTGCTGGCTGATGATCAGCGGGTCGCTGCCGCCGGCTTCGATGACGCAAGGCTTCATGCGTTCGGCGCAGGCCATTGCAACCGCCTTGCCGGCGGCGACGGAGCCTGTGAAGGCAACGGCATGGGTGCGGTCGGAAGCGATCAGCGCCTGCGCGGTTGCCGCACCGCCGGGCAGGCAGGAGACGAGGCCTTCGGGCAGCGAGCCGAACACAGTCATGTAGTCCAGCGTCGACAGCGTCGTCGCCTCGGCCGGCTTGATGACGCAGGCATTGCCGGCGGCGAGCGAAGCCGCAACCGTCCAGCACATCAGCAGAATCGGGAAGTTGTACGGCATGATGTGGACGGAGGTGCCGTAGGGCTCGTAGCGGGCATACTGGAACGAACCGGCCTGCGTCGTGCCGGCGATCTTGCCGGCATCGTCGCGTGCCATCTCGGCGTAGTAGCGGAAGATCGGCGCGCAGTTGGCGATCTCGCCGATGGCTTCCGGATAGGGCTTGCCCATCTCGCGCACCATCAGCTCGGCGCAGCGAGTGAAGTCGGCCGCCTCGATGGCGTTGGCGACGGCATGCAGGTGTTTTGCCCGGCTCTTGGCGTCGAGTTTTTTCCAGCTTGCCTGCGCCTTTGTCGCTGCTGAGAGCACTGCGTCGATCTCGCTATCGCTGGGTGCCGAGATGGCGCCGACCGTTTCCAGCGTCGCCGGATCGATCACCGGTTTGGTCGCGCCGGCCATCGGCCGGTAGTCCGGATTGACGAAGAAGGTCGGGCGGTCAGGGGAGAAATGCATTTTCGTCCTCCTCCACGTATGGAGCCTTTTTGAGAATTCGCCCTGCCGAGTCAGATGGCGTGGCTTTCGAGAACCGGAGCGCAGCGGACATTTGGGTCCGTGAGCACCGGAAGCGCAGAAAGCTGCGCCAGGTGTCCGGCAGGGCAGAATTATCGGAAAGGCTCAGCGGATCATGTAGACCTTCTTGATGGTCTCATGGACGGTGCAGACGCCCTTCCAGTCCTGCGGAAAGAACGCCGCCGTGTCCGGCTCGATCTCGATCACTTCGCCGGATTCATGAACATAGGTGCAGCGCCCTTCGAGGAAGTGGCAGAACTCGTCACGGGTGACGTGGCAGTGCCATTTGCCCGGCGTGCAGACCCACAAGCCGCATTCCGAGCGGCCTTCCGGCCCCTTGTAGAGCAGCTTGCCCGAAGTGTGGGATTCGCCCTCGATCATCGTCGGGATGACGCCCCAGTCGACGAGGTCTGACATGGCGAGCGGGGATTTCATGATCGGTGTCGTCATATGGATTTCCCTGGAATGGCCTTGTTGCTCAGCGGCCCATGAAGGCCTTGGTCAGTGTTTCGGTGCCGGTATGTCATCAAACTGTGAGGATCAGGCCAGCATGTAGACGTTGCGCATGGTCTCATGCACGGTGCATTCGCCCGTCCAGCCGGCCGGGAACATGGCCACGGTCCCAGCCGAGATTTCCATCACTTCGCCGGCATCCGACCGGTAGGTCGCGCGGCCGGCGATGAAATGGCACAATTCATCGCGCGGGATCGCCAGTCGCCAACGCCCGGGCGTGCAGACCCAGATGCCGGATTCCGGCTGGTTGTTGGGGCCTTTGTGCACGAGCTTGCCGGCGGAGCGCGACGCGCCGTCAAGCGCGTCCGGCTGGGCGCCCCAGTCGACGAGGTCGGTGCGGGTGGAGGCTTGGTGGAGATGCGGGGCGGAGGAGGTCATGGGCGCGCTCCACAATTATGCAGCCGAACGCCGATCCGTCGCCGCTCTACGAGGCCCCCCTCTGTCCTGCCGGACATCTCCCCCTCAAGGGGGGAGATTGGCAGCTTCGTGGGTGGCGCTATTTCAACAACTTTGGCGATTGGCGAAAGCCTCGGTGACATCCAATCTCCACCCTTGAGGGGGAGATGGCCGGCAGGCCAGAGGGGGGCGCCTGGGCTCGATATCTCAATCACAGCAGCGCCTCCAACAACCCCGCCGCCTTCTCCGGGCCGTTCTGCGCGCGCATCTGCGCCGACGTCCTCGCCAGCTTTGCTTTCATCGCCGGATCCGTCAGGCAGGCTTCGATCTTGGCGATCAGCTCGGCATCGTTCCAGTCATAGCGCGGCATGCCGAAGCCGTGGCCCGTCTCCTCGACCCTTGTCGCGTTGTCATGGCCGTCCCAGACATAGGGCATGATGATGGCGGGCTTGCCGAAATAGAGGCATTCGGTGAACGAGTTGTTGCCGCCATGATGGATGACCGCATCGACCTGCGGGATGACCGAAGGTTGCGGGAACCAGCTGTCAACAATGACGTTGGCCGGCACGTCGGTGTACTGGTCCTTGTAGCCGCCGACATTGACCAGCGCACGGTAATGCGTCTTGCCCAATGTCGCGATGATGCGCTTCAACAGGTCGACATCGCCGGCACCGAGACTGCCGAACGAGACGTAGAGCAGCGGCCCGTCATTGTTCCCAGCGAAGTCTGGCACCGTGTAGGGCTTTTCCTGCCGCACGCAGCCTTCGAGATACTGGAATTTTGCCGGGTCGAGCGGATGGCGTCGCTTGAACTTCGCCGCTTCGGGATAGAGAAGCAGATTGAGATAGGGCGAGGCTTCGAAGAACTGGCCGATCGGATAGGGCGCCTCGTCGTTGGCGGTGAGGAAGGCGTTGAAATCGTCGTGGATCGGCTTGATCACCGTGTTGAAATGGTCGCGGTAGCGCTGGTGGCCGGCATGATCGTTCTCGCCGCAGCCCGACAGATGCGGGGGGATGTCCTCGTCCTCGATCTCGTTTTCCGAGCAAGAGATGACGCGCACCCACGGCTTGCCGAACTGCTTGATCGCCGGGAACAGGATGACGTTGTCGACGCAGATCACGTCAGGCTTGATGGCGGCCAGCACGCGCGGCAAATCCTTCTGCGCCCATTTGGCGCTGTCGACGATCGCGGTCCAGCAATCCTTCACGTAATTGTCGATCTGGTCATAGGGCGATTTGCGGAAGTTCGGGATATGGCCGTTGATGAAATCCTCCCAGAATTTGGCCATCTGTTCGGGCGGCATCGGTTCGGAGAGGTTCACCGGATGCGCCTCGAAACCGTAGCCCTTGTAGACGTCGACGAAGCCCGGATCGGACAGGAAAACGGCCTTGTGGCCACGCGCCTCGACGGCTTGCGCGATGCCGACGGAATTGAGCGCCGGGCCGTAGGCCGCTTCGGGGAAAACCGCGATCGTCTTCTGCGCCATCAGGCTCTCCTTCACTCTGCGAAAATTCTGACGTCGGCGGCGTCCCAGCCGAGTTCCACCTGGTCGCCCGACGAAACCGGCCTTCGGTCGGCGGCGTCCGCAGTGACGCGCACCAGGAACGGCTTTGGCGACAAGGGCGTGCGGACATGCAGTTGCAGGTCGAGCCCCTGATAGGCCAGCGCCTCGACCGTGCCAGTGGTGCGGTTGGCGGTCTCACCCGATGGGAACAGCCGGATGCGCTCGGGTCGCACCGACGCGACGGCGGAAGCGCCTGACGAGAGCGTGGCGGGAAGCTTGCCGGCGATGCGCGCGCCGTTGGCGGCCATAACGCCATCGGCGGCGGCCTTGCCCGGCACGAAATTCATCACGCCGATGAAGTCGGCGACGAAGCGGTCGGCGGGGTGCTCGTAGATCGCGTGCGGCGTGTCGCATTGCAGCAGCTTTCCGTCCTTCAGCACCGCCATGCGGTCAGCCATCACAAGCGATTCTTCCTGGTCGTGGGTGACAATGACGAAGGTGATGCCGACCTCGTGCTGCAGGCGCTTCAACTCCAGCTGCATGGCGCCGCGCAGTTTCTTGTCGAGCGCGCCGAGCGGCTCGTCGAGCAGCAGCAGCCGGGGCCGCTTGACCAGCGCCCGGGCGAGCGCAACGCGCTGCTTCTGGCCGCCGGACAATTGCTCCGGTTTGCGATCGGCGAAAGGGACGAGTTCGGTCGTCGAGAGAATAGCATCGACGCGGGAGCGGATTTCGTTGGCCGGCAAACGCTCCATTTCGAGGCCGTAGGACACATTGGCCCTGACGCTCATATGCGGAAACAGCGCATAGGACTGGAACATCAGGTTGACCGGCCGCTTGTTGGGCGGGGTTCTGGCGATGTCGCGGCCATCGAGCAGGATGCGGCCGCTATTGGGCGTCTCGAAACCGGCCAGCATCCGCAGCAGCGTGGTCTTGCCGCAGCCCGATGGGCCGAGCAGGGCGAAGAACTCATTCTCGCGGATATCGAGCGAGATACCGTCGACGGCGGTTACCCGGCCGAAATTCTTCGACACATGATCGATGGCCAGCAGCGTGCGCGGGTCGCTCATTGGCCAATGATCCCTCGATTGAGCCGCTGCGACAGGGTCAGCGCGGTGATCGAGACCGCCATGACGATCGTTGCCAGCGCGTTGATCTCCGGCGTGATGCCGAAGCGGATCATCGCGTAGATCTGCATCGGCAGCGTGGTCGAGGCACGACCGGCGCCTGCGGTGAAGAAGGCGATGATGAACTCGTCGACCGACAGCGTGAAAGCGAGCAGCGGGCCGGCGCAACACCCCCGCCCCCGGACCCGCCAAGTTACCCCCCCGCAGGGGGGGGTTGGGGGTTGGCCGCCGGGGGCGGCGGGCACGGCCCAAGACCAAAAGAAAAA
>NZ_JAMYQP010000015.1:0-131756 GCF_040320945.1 Mesorhizobium sp. M0587 | reverse complement strand
TCTTCTTTGTTTACACGTGCTCTGGGGTTGTGGTGGGGGGGGGGGGGGGGTCGGGGGGGGGGGGGGCCCCCGGCCCCAAACCCGCGGGGGGCCCCCCCCTCGGGAGGATTCCGGTTGGCTGCCTATTCCACCGGGCAAGCGCCCTGGGATGGTTTGTCGGGTGCCCAGCACGGCGCCTTCGCCTGGTCGATGATCGCCTTGAGCGCCGTCGCCTCTTCGCCAAGCACGCCATGCACGTCCTCGCCGCCGAGAACGATGCGCTCGAAACTGTCGGTGTAGATCTGGTTGAATTTGCCGTCGAGGTCGCCGAGCCCCATCGGCAACAGCGCCGGCAGCGCGTCGGGAGCACCGGTCATGGTGGCGATCGCCGGGCCGAAGGCCTTGACCGAAGCCGGCATGTCGTCGGGCAGCTTGACGTCGGCGACGGGGAAGAAATTGGTCGCCTTCAATGTGGCGATCTGGGTCTCGGGCTTCAGCATGTAGGCGACCACCGCCTTGGCCTTGTCGATATCAGGCGAGGTCTTCGGAATGGCGACGCCGGCCACCACGGGCATGAAGCCACGACCGGCTGGACCGGCCGGCGCCGGGAAAGCGACGAAATCGTCCGGCTTCTTGTTGAAGGCGTCGGCGAGCCGCGCCACGTGATCGAACGCCACCCAGACTTCACCGGTCAAGAGCGGCTCTTGCATGAACGCGTAGTTAGTCGAGTTCGGATTGGTGTACTGCCAAAGCTCCTTGAACTTGTTCCACGCCGTCTCGGCCTCGGCCGAGCGGAATTTGGTCACCATCGAACCGGTGTAGGAGGGATAGAGGAAGCCCTCGAAGAAGCGGTGCTTCAACCCCTTGGGGCCGGCCGGAAAGCCGAATTTCGGCGAACCGGTCTTTTCGGCGATGGTCTTCGACCATTCGATCAGCTGGTCGTAGGTGATGGTGTTGAGATCGACGCCGGCCGGCAGATATTGCAGCGCCTGCTTGTTGGCCGCCATCAGGTAGGTGGCCTGCATCCACGGTATGTATTTCTGCTCGCCGGTGCCGAGCATGCCAAGCTTCTTGTACGCGTCATTGACCTTGACGCCGCCGACATCGACGCCGGACAGATCGACAAGGTTCGCGCCGACGCTGGAGAAGTCGCCATGCAAGCCACCAAGCACGCCGATCGTGCCCGAGCCGGCCTGCAGCTCTGCCTGCAAGCGGGTAAGCCAGGGGCCGGCCTCGGCGACTTGATAGTCGACCGCGCCATCAAACCCCTTCAGCACTTCCTCGCGCATCTTCTGGGTTTCCTCGACCGGGCGCGCCTGCGTCGACCAGAACAATACCTGCTGGGCCTGCGTGCTGCCGGTGGCGACCGACAGGGCCAACACAACGCCAGCCAGTGTCTTAAACGCTTTCATCATGGCCTTCCTCCCTGGATAGGCGCCGTCGCTGCGGCGTCAGTTGCTTGTCTGCGGTGCGGGTCCATGGCTTGCCCGGGCAACGAGTGTCGGCCGGACCAGCCGCGTCAGCGGTGTCGCGGGCCGGTCGGCGACGACTGTGAGCAGCATGTCGGCGATCTCGCGCGCGCACTGGCGGATAGAGGCATCGAAAGTGGTGAGGCCCGGTGGCGCATAGGCCGATGCGGCGATGTTGTCGAAACCGATGACGGAGAGGTCGCGCGGCACGGTCAGGCCGGCGCGGGCGGCCTCCTCCATTACGGTCAGCGCCAGTTCGTCGAACAGGGCGACGACCGCCGTCGGCCTGTCGGGCCCTTGCAGCATCCTGTTGACGGCTTCGATGCGCGCCTCCTGGTCGAAGCGCGGCGCCGTCACCACGTCGAGCCGCACCGATGGATCGCCGCGCCGGGCGATGGCCGCAGCGAGACCGTCCTGCCGCAGATGGCGAAAGGTCATCGGTTCCGAGATGGTCATCAGGCCGAAATGGCGGTGTCCAAGATCGTAGAGCATGTCGAAAGCCTCGCCGAAGGCGTGTGCGCCATCGGTGTCGAGCCAGTTGTAGTCGAAGTCGGCGTCGAGTAGCCGGCCGTGCGCGACGAACGGAAATCCGCGCCTGTTGAGATAGGCGAGGCGCTCATCGGTCTCGGCTATACGCGTGACGACGACGCCATCGGCGCGTCCGGATTCGACGACATGGCGCAGCACCGACAGCTCGGAATGGCCAAGCGCGGCGGTGGCAAGGATAAGGTCGGCGCCATGTGACACCAGCCCTTCGCCGAGCCCGGTAACGAACTCACCGAGAAAGGAATCGACCAGGTTGGGGCCGCGTATCGGCAGCACCAGGCCGACGAAACCGCTGCGGCCGGAAACAAGCGTGCGCGCCGCGGTGTTGGGCACGTAGCCGGCCTGGCGAGCCGCCCTGGCGACACGTTCACGGGTCTTGAGAGCGATCTGCTCATGGCCGGCAAGCGCCCGTGAGACCGTCGTGATCGACAGGTCGAGATTTGCCGCAAGCTCCTTGAGCGTGATGACGCGGGTCGTCATCATTCCTCCGCTGAATGAATTTGAAACGTTTGTAATCAGCTTTCGCGAAAATGCAAACGTTTTAAATTTTGCGGACAGCGTAACCGTCTTCGGTTTCGCTTCTGATGGGAACGGTATCCAACGCATGAGGATTCAGCGCCCCCTGAGGTATCTCTCAGGCAGCCGGCCCGAAAATCACGGGCCGGATCAATGCGGTATTGGGAAGATCCTACTGCAACGTCCGGGCGGCGGACGGCATGGAATGGTCGTGAGCGATGCCATCGGCGTCGCCCGCGCCGAGCGCACGGTCGAGACCGGTCGCCACCACGGAAACCCTGAAGCGACCCTCCATGCTCTTGTCGAAGATCGCGCCGACGATGATATCGGCATCCTCGTAGACCTCCTCGCGAATGCGGGTGGCGGCCTCATCGACCTCGAACAGGGTCATGTCCCTGCCGCCCGATATCGAGACCAGGACGCCCTTGGCGCCCTTCATCGACATCTCATCGAGCAACGGATTGGCGATCGCGGCTTCCGCCGCCTTCATCGCGCGGCCGTCGCCGGACGCCTCGCCGGTTCCCATCATTGCGCGGCCCATGCCTCGCATGACCGATTTGACGTCGGCGAAGTCGAGATTGATCAGGCCTTCCTTGACGATCAGATCGGTGATGCAACTGACGCCGGCATAGAGCACACGGTCGGCAATGACGAAGGCATCGGCGAAGGTGGTCTTGGCGTCGGCGATCCTGAACAGGTTCTGGTTGGGGATCACGATCACCGTGTCGGCGCTTTCGCGCAGCCGCTCGATGCCCTCCTCGGCCATCTGCATGCGGCGCCGGCCCTCGAAGGTGAAAGGCTTGGTGACGACGCCCACAGTCAGAATGCCGGCCTTGCGGGCAGCCTGGGCGATGACCGGCGCAGCGCCGGTTCCCGTGCCGCCGCCCATTCCGGCGGTGACGAAACACATATGCGTGCCGGCCAGATGATCCATGATCTCGTCGAGCGATTCCTCGGCCGCGGCGCGGCCAATCTCGGGTAGCGACCCGGCACCCAGGCCTTCGGTCACGTGGGCGCCAAGCTGGATCAGCCTGGTCGCCTTGGACATGGTCAGCGCCTGGGCATCGGTGTTGGCGGCAATGAACTCGGTGCCTTCCAGCCGTTCCGCGATCATGTTGTTGATCGCGTTGCCGCCGCCGCCGCCCACGCCGACGACGGTGATCTTCGGTCTCATCTCGGAGATCTCGGGCTTCTTGAACTCCGCCATGCCGTTTTCTCCTTCGTCAATTGCGCGCGCTTCACGACCCACCCACAACTGCCCTGGGGACATTGCAATCGAGCGGCGTGACGCGAATCAGTCCGTTCGGATGGGTACCTCAAAAAGCCAGAGAGCGGCCAGAGGTGCAAGTGCGGGAACGGTCAAGAATTGTGATGAAGAGGCCGCCCCGTGCCGCCGCCTCGTCCAGACCTCGCCATGGCGCGCGATCCGACTGGATGGGGGCGGTCGCAAAACGCTGGATCCTCCCGTAGTGTGAATGGAAAACAGGGGTACGAGGGAATTGACGAACTTGCCGTCCAGAAGATTGCGCCGACCGGTATCGCGGCGCGGAGTTCCATCGAGATGAAACGTCCAGTCGATCATGGCGCCATGGCCGTTTCAGGATACACCGTGCCCTGGCACGCGTCGGCCGGAACGTCCGTCGCCCTCCACCTCTCTTCATCGCAGCAGGTGCGTAGCGTGGCGATCGTGCGGCTCGACACGCCCTCGGCCGGGTTGATGGATTGGCACATCGAGCCAACCGGAAATGTCCCGTCGCATCGCGATTTCGATCATGGCTCCTTCCTGAAGATCGCCGCGCCGGAACTCGCCAAGGCCAGTGAAATCAGCGGCGTCGCCTTCGAAGTGTATCTGACCCGCAATGATGGTGTCCGCGTGCTTTTCGAGAGCGATTGGTTGCAGCTTCAGCTGCAGGATGAACGACTGACCGTCAGCCGCGACGGCGAGGCGCTTCCAACCGGCGAAAGGCTGCCGACAAACACTTGGCTGGCCGTCGAGATTTCTTCCGATGACGGAGGGACAGTCCTCCAGATCAGCTCGGACGACCTGCTGGCGCCGTTTCGCCTGCATCGTCAATTCGCTCTGCCGTGGCGGCCTCCGTCTGGCGACCTGCTGTTCGGCGCGAGCGCGGCAAACGATGTCAGATCCCTGAACGCCAAGTTCGCAGCGATCTCACTGCAAACCACGACCGGACGCGTCGCCTGGACCTTTCCCACATTGCTGCCGAGCGGGCCGCTCGCCTCGACGGGCGGGCATGGCGTTCTCTTGCTGGAAACGGTCAACCAACCGGCGTTCTGCATGACCTCGCGGCGCTGGGACGGGTCCAGTTTCGATCCCCGGCTGGTGCCATCCCACTACGACGCGGTGCATTGCCATGACGACGACATGGGACCGTTGCAGTGGCCGGCCTCGTATCATCTTCATGTGCCTGCCGAGGCGCCCGCCGGCGTCTATGCCTTCGAGATCGGCCATGATGGCGGATCGGAGCGCATCGTCTTCTTCATCACCTCGTCGGCTCGCAAGGCGCCGCTGTTGTTCCTGGTGCCGACGGCAACCTATCTCGCCTACGCGGACGAATTCCTGCCGGCGCATCTCTATGAATGGCGGTGCGACGATCGCGGCCATCGCTTCGCGATCGATAACAAGCTGAAATCGCTCTATGATTATCATAGCGACCTCAGCGGCGTGTCGATCTGTTCCTACAGGAAGCCCAAGGCGACGCTGCGCGACGACTACAATTATCCGCTTTGCGGATGCCCGCACAACCTGCCCGTCGACCTGCACCTGCTGCGCTTCTGCCACGACAACGGCATCGCCTTCGATCTCATCACAGATCATGACCTGCATGAGCGCGGCCTCGCGGGCCTGCGGGACTACCGGGCTGTCGTCACCGGCAGCCATCCCGAATACATGTCGGTCGAGATGGAACATGCGTTGCGCCGGTTCGCCGCAGATGGCGGCAGCATTGCCTATCTTGGTGGCAATGGTTTTGCCGGCAAGGTCGCGTTCCAGGACGATTTGATGGAACTGCGCCGCTCGCCGCTCGAGGCGGGCCGCACCTGGGATGGACCGGTCGCCGAACAATCGCTGTCGATCACCAACCAGCCGGGCGGCTATCTTCGCGCCAGCGGGCGCGGCGAATTCTCGCTGACCGGCGTCGCCATTTCGCTGATGGGGTTTGACGGCGCACGTCCTTTCACGCGGACTCCGCAAAGCCACGAACCGCCGGCCGCCTGGCTGTTCGAGGGCGTCGACAACGAGACCTTCGGCGACGAGGGCATCGTGCTCGGCGGAGCAGCCGGCTACGAGATCGACGCCACGGATCCGCATCTTGGCACATCGCCCGATACGATAGTCATTGCGCGTGCAACCGGCTTTCCGGACAGTTTCGTCCATGATGCGACGCGCTGGTACGAAGGCGGAGCGAACGAATATGCTGCACGCCGCTGCGCGGAGATGACGCTGCGCCATCTTCCGTCAGGCGGTTTGATCTTCTGCGCGAGTTCAGTCGCCTGGTGCGGCGCCTTGCCGACCGGCGATGCGATGAACGATGTCGGCAGGATCACGATGAATTTGCTGACACGCCTGGCGGCGGCAGAGAACCAGCCGGCGCTGGATCGACCGCGACAGAGCGCCGGCGCGAACGGCCTCGCCACCGGCGAACCCTTCCGGTGACCGGCTGGGTTGCAGCGCAACGATCGAAGCGTCTATCATGTGCTCCATAATCGACTTCGGCGTCCGCCGTGTTGGCCAACCAAGATTACCCGCGACGAATGTCGCCAAGGTAGATTTCAGAACGAATGAAGTAGCGCGCCCGCCAATGGCCGACAGAACACAATTCGGCTTGACCGCCGTCGACACCGTGCCCCTGCATGAGAAAGTCTACCTGGAGCTTGTACGGGCGCTGATGTCCGGCCAGTTCACGCCTGGCCAGAAACTGACCTCACGAAAGCTCGCCAGGGAGCTCGGGACCAGCGACATGCCGGTGCGCAGCGCCTTCATGCGCCTGCAGGCGCTGCGCGCGCTAAGCCCAATGCCGAACGGCAGCGTCGAGGTGCCGGTGATATCGGCGGAACGGTTCTCGCAGTTGACCGCGGTGCGGACGATCCTCGAAGGCTCGGCGACGGAGCTTGCGACAAACCTCATCAACGGCAACAACCTGCGGACGATCCGACGCCACTGCACCGAGCTGACCATGGCGGCCCGCAAGGGCGACATAGACGACTATCTGAGGAAGAACTACCACTTCAAATTCTCGATCTATCGCCATTGCGGCAACGAGCAGATGATCTTTCTTATCGAGACGGTGTGGATGCAGGTCGGCCCATTTCTGCGAAACCTCGCCATGGGTTTCGAGGACGATCTCGCCTCGATCCTCGACATCGACTACCACGAAGAGGTCGTCGCCGCGATCGAGGCCCAGGACGGAGAGCGCGCCCGCGCGGCGATCGTTCGCGACATCGACGAGGGTGCGGCGCATATCCTGCGGCACGCCAGATTTCCGGAAGGAAGGAACTAGGATCACCAACGTCGTCATCGCTGGGCGGAGCAGGAGCAAAGCGACGCCGCGGAGACCACGATCGATGTCGCAGCCAGTCGCCGAGGCAAGCGCTCCGCCGATGCAAGCACAACCGGCCCGTCAAAGCTTCTGCCGGGAACTGAGGCATCAGCTCAAGGCCAAGGCGGGCCCCGACATCACAGCTCGAAATAGCCTTGGCTTTCCGGCTTCTTACCTCTATGTTGCGATCGCAGATCGCGCAATTGGTTTTGAAATGCCTCCCGATATCCCAGTTAATGACTTGAAAAAATAGGAAAAACGTTCCGGCTGCGGCCAGATGCGGGTTCCGAAAACTCACAAGCATTCTTACCAGGGATAGCACAGCCAGTAGGACTGAGGCGCCTTCGAAACCAGAGGTTAGAAATTGAGCGATGCAATTGCGGACGTTCTGAGCTGGCTCGACAGCAGAAGCGAAATCCAGAGCCTGAGGGCGGCGGTGTGCGACCTCAACGGCATCATGCGCGGCAAGCGTATTCCGGTCGAGCAGGCACGCAAGGCGCTGGAAGGCAAGCTGCGCATGCCCTATTCGCTGATCGGCCTCGATGTCTGGGGCGAGGACATCGAAGGCAATACGCTGGTCTTTTCGACCGGCGATGCCGACGGGCTTTGCCAATGGACGGGACGCGGCATCCTGCCGGTGGTCTGGACGGCGCATCCGACGGCGCTCGTCCCGCTTTGGCTCGCCGACGAAGCCGGCGCACCCTATCTGGGCGATCCACGCCGCGCGCTGGCCCGTATCCTCGACCGCTACAAGGCGCTCGGCCTGACCCCGGTCGCTGCCACCGAACTCGAATTCTATCTGGTCGATCCGCAATCGCAGCGACCGGTCGGGCCTGTCTCGCCGGTAACCGGACGCCGTCTCGATTCCGATGCGGCGTTGTCGATCGACGAGATCGACGATTTCGAAGCCTTCATCCATGATGTCTACGAAGCCTGCCGGGCCCAAGGCATTCCCGTCGATACCGCCATCGCCGAAAATGGCGTCGGCCAGTTCGAGATCAACCTGAACCACGTCGCGGACGCCTTGCGGGCGGCCGACGATGCGGTGCTCTTCAAGCGCACGGTGAAGGGTATTGCCCGCAAGCACGGCTTTGCCGCCTGCTTCATGGCCAAACCCTATGGCGACCGCGCCGGCAACGGCTTTCACGTTCATTTCAGCCTGCTCGACGCCGAAGGACGCAACATCTTCGACGACGGCACGGATCAGGGTTCGGAGATCATGCGTCATGCGGTCGGCGGCCTGCTCGCGGCGATGGCCGAGAGCACGCTGGTGTTCGCACCACACTTCAATTCGTACCGCAGGCTTCGTCCGAGATCCTACGCGCCGACCGCGGTCGCCTGGGGTTACGAGAACCGCATGGTCGCGATCCGCATTCCCGGCGGCCCGACCGGCGCGCGCCGCATCGAGCATCGCGTATCGGGAGCGGACGCCAATCCCTATCTGGTGCTTGCGGCCATATTGGGCGCGGCACTGATCGGCATTGAAAGACAGCTATCGCCCGGCGATCCGACCGGCAGCGATGGCCAGGGACTTCCGCCTGCAAAGCTGCCGCCGGACTGGGCCTCCGCCATTGCCGCCTTTGAAAGCGGGGCGCATGTGGCGGAGATCTTTCCAGCGATCCTGCGCGACTCCTTCATCGCCTGCAAACGCCAGGAGCTGAACACGTTCGCCCTCAATGTCAGCGACTTCGAGATCGAGACCTATCTCGAGAGCGTGTAGGTCCGACGGCGCCCTGATGCTCTCGCCGCCGAAGAGCATTGGCGCAGATCCAGAGAATTTGGAGACGGTACAAAACGATCGGGGCTTGCGACGCCGACCGATCATAAATATGATTATTTTTATCATGTATACTCGAGAGTGACTCGTTCCCGATATAGGAAACCAGGACTTGACCTTCATTCCACGCATGGAGAGCCGCATTGAGGGCTTTTCGGTCATCGGCGACCTGAAATGGCACGTCTGGGACGGCGTGGTCGCCGACCTCTGGGATGTTTCATGCGGTGATGGGGCCGAGGGTCATTACATTTCTCCCGACCCCCGGCTGTTTGTCGCGCTCGATGTCGACGGCGGCGGCGCTTTCTTCGTCGACGGCGTCGAGGGCGGACAGCGCCGTCACGACCAGGCATTTTCCATGGCCTACATACCGGCCGGAGTGCCGATCCGCGCCCGGGTCGAGGGGCTGCGCCGGATCCGGCATCTCGACCTGCATTTCGACGCGGCGACGCTGACGCGCCGCTTCGGCCGCAGCCTCGATCGCGAAGCCTTGCAGATCTCGCGCTTCCAGTTTCGCGACGACCGCATCGCCATGCTCGCAGGCCTCATCGCCGCCGAATGCGACAATGATCGGCCGCTGCATGATCTCTATGGCGAGGGCCTGCTCGATGCCTTGTTCGCAAGCCTTTTCCAGATCGATCCGCCGAGTGCCGTCAGGCGTCGGTCACCGCTGTCGCGTCGCAAGCTGCGTCTCGTCACCGAGTACATAGACGCGCATTGCCTGGACAGGATCCGCCTTGCCGATCTTGCCGCGCTTACCGGCCTGTCCGAAACCGCCATCAGCCATGCCTTCAAGGCAGCAACTGGCCTGCCGCCGCATCGCTGGCAGATGCAGGCGCGGGTCGGCAAGGTGAAGGCAATGATGGCGCATGACACCGCCTCGCTTGGCGACATCGCCGAGGCGACCGGTTTTTTCGACCAGGCGCATCTGACGCGCGTGTTCAAGTCGGTGGTCGGACTGACGCCGGGCGCGTGGATGAGGAGCGCCAGTCGTCAGTGACATTTCCGCAACATGGCGCGGTGATGTCCCTTGTTTGGACAAGAATGAACAAGCCGCCCAAATCCATCCAATGACCCGCAGATAAGTTGAGATAATGATCAAGTATCTCAATGTCGACAGGCGGGGACTTTTCGTATGAACAGAACTTACCGGATGAAGTCGCTTCTGGCAGCCGGTGTCGCCGCGGTCGCGATGACCCCGCCGACGGCCGCGCTCGCGCAGCAAACCAGCACTCAGCTGGAACCGGTGGTGGTCGAGGGTGAATCGGGAGACGGCGCGACCGGGCCGGTCAACGGCGTCGTCGCCAAGAAGACCAGGACCGGCTCCAAGACGGCCACCGAAATCAAGGATATCCCCCAATCCGTCTCGGTGGTCGGTCGGCAAGAGATCGATGACCAAGGTGCGCAGAAGGCGGACGAGGCACTGCGCTACACGGCCGGCGTCTTCGCACAGCCCTTCGGCCCGGACAGCGACACCAACTGGCTTTTCATCCGCGGCTTTCAGGCGACAGCCACCGGCACCTACATGGATGGGCTGCAGCTGTTCAGCTACGGCTTCGGCGGCTTCTACGTCGACAGCTTCGGGCTGGAGCGCATCGAAGTGCTGAAGGGCCCGGCCTCGGTGCTCTATGGCGGCAGCAATCCCGGCGGCCTGGTCAACTATGTCAGCAGACGGCCGGACTTCGAACGCAAGCGCTATGTCGAAACCGGCGTCAACGATGCCGGCAATGTCTATCTCGGCTTCGACATTGGCGACGTCGCCAACAGTGGCGCGGTCAGTTATCGGATGACGGGCAAGGTCGCCGGCGGCGACACCTATAGCGACCTGCAAAATGGCTGGCGCGGCTTCATCTCGCCAAGCATCACCTGGAAGCCGGACGAAGCAACCACGCTGACCATTCTGGCCAATTACAGCCACATCGACGAGAACCACAATGGCGGCAGCTTCCTGCCCTACGAAGGAACCGTCGTCGATCGGATTGTCGGCGGTGTGAACTACGGCCGCATCGACTCCGATGCGAACTTCACCGAACCCAGCATCGATCTCTACAAGCGCGAACAGGGCTCGGTCGGCTACGAGTTCGAGCACACTTTCGACAATGACTGGACGGTGCGCTCCAACGCCCGCTTCACCGCCGCCGACATCAATGAGGTCAGCGTCTATCCGAACGGCTGGTCACTCACCGGAGGGCCTACCGATCTGGCGCGCATAAATTTCGACCATGACACGCAGGCGAAGACGTTTCTTGCCGACAACCAGATCGAGGGCAAGGTAGTGACCGGTCCGGTCGAACATACGATCCTGGCCGGTCTCGACTTCAAATATTACAACATCGACCAGGTCCAGTCCTCAGGCCTCTACGATCCCACCTATGACAATCCCATTGACGCCTTCCACCCGGCATACGGCTCGCCGCTGACCCCACGCGTCAGCTACCTCAACCAGAACCTGACACAGAAGCAGCTTGGCTTCTATGCACAGGACCAGTTGCGTTTCGGCGATGGCTGGCTGGTGACGTTGAACGGCCGCTATGACCGTGGCTGGCTCGGTGCCGATAACGGCCCCACATATTATTCGGCGAGCTCCAGCACGCAGAGCAGCACGGTCGGCGATTTCTCCGGCCGTGCCGGCCTGGCCTATGAATTCGCCAACGGCGTAACCCCCTACGCCAGCATCGCCACCTTCTTCAATCCGATCATCGGCACCGACGCCATGGGCAATCTGTTCAAGCCCGAAGAGGGCACGCAATACGAGGTCGGCGTCAAATACGTGCCGACCTTTGTCGACGGCCTGTTCACCCTGTCGCTGTTCGACCTGACCCGTCAGAATGTGCCTTCGAACGTCACTCTCTTCACACAGATGCAGACCGGTGAGGTGCGTTCGCGCGGCATTGAACTCGAAGGCAAGGTAAACCTGACCGATGATTTCCGGGTCACAGGTGCATTCACAGCCTACGACATCGATATCACCAAGGACGCCAATCCGGCGCTTATCGGCAAGACGCCCTTCATCGTCCCCGAAGTGATGGCCTCTGCCTCGGTCGACTACACGTTGCGTGGCGACTGGTATGACGGGATCTCGATCGGCGGCGGCGTTCGCTATATCGGCTCCTCATGGGCCGACAACGAGAACACGGCGAAGGTTCCGGCCGTCGCTCTGGCCGACCTGAAGCTCGGCTACGAGAAAGAGAGCTGGGGCGTCGATTTGAACATCACCAACCTCTTCGACAAGACCTATGTGTCGAGTTGCCAGACGACGCTGACGTGCAGCTACGGCGAAGGCCGTTCGTTCAAGCTGAAGGCGCACACAAGTTGGTAGTCCGTTGCCAAACCCGCCAGCGATGATCCATCCGCCCAACCGACGGCAGGTGCTTGCGCTGGCGGCCGCGGCTCTGCTACCGCCGATGCAGCCAACGCAGCGCCGATGCGCGTTGCCGCGATCGACTGGGGCATGCTGGAGACCTTGCTGGCGCTCGGCATCGAGCCGGTGGCGGCGACCGAACTCATCCAGTTCCGCAAACTGGCGGCGGAGCCGGCCGTTCCCCAGCCGGTGACCGACCTCGGGCTGCGCGGCGCGCCCAACTACGAACTGCTGCGTATCATCGCTCCGGATCTGATCGTCATCTCCAATTTCTACGAATATCAGCGTTCGATGCTCGAACGTATCGCGCCGGTGTTTGCGCAAGCGGTTTACGAGGCCGGGGTGTCGCCCTATGCGCTCGCCGAGGCATCAACGCTGGCACTCGGCGAAAAGCTCGGACGACAGGCCGAAGCGAAGCGTTGCGTCGATGAGGCGGCCGATGAAATCGCGCGGCTTAGCACTGCCTTGCCATCGTCGGGGCGGCCGGTCTTCATCATCAGCCTCGGCGACTCCAGGCATTTCCGCGCCTTCGGCCGCGATGCCATGTTCGGCGATGTGCTGATCCGTCTCGGCCTCGCCAATGCCTGGACCGACGAGACAAGCTACAGCGCTGCAGCCCCAGTCGGGCTGGAGGCCCTGGCGCGTGAGCCCGATGCGTCGATCCTGATCGTCTCGCCGCTGCCGGCAGATGTCGGGCGTTCAATTCCGACAAATGCCTTGTGGAACGCACTGCCGGCTGTCAGCCAGGGGCGCGTTGCGGTGCTGGAACCGATCAACCATTTCGGCTGCCTGCCGTCGGCACGCCGCTTCGCACGCTTGGCGACGGCGGCGCTTGCCGTGCAGGGCCATGGCTAAGCCGCGATGACCCATCGCGCTACCATCGCACTGTCGCCGATCGCCTTGTGGGGCCTCCTCGCAATGGTGGCCTCATTCCTGCTCGCATGGCGCGTCGGCATGCAGTGGCCGGCCGCGCTGCCGGGCGACGGCGTCGATCTCGACCGTGTCATCCTGCTCTACAGCACACTGCCGCGCGCCGCGGTGGCGGTACTGGCGGGCGCTGTGCTCGGCCTCTCCGGCCTGCTGCTACAACATGTGCTGCGCAACCCGTTGGCCGAGCCGTCGACGCTCGGCATTTCGGCCGGCGCGCAGTTGGCCATGACAATCGCCTCGCTCTACGCCCCGTTGCTGATGGAGCGGTCGCAAGGGTTGATCGCCTTTGCCGGTGGCATCGCCGCGGTGCTGCTGGTGCTGGCGTTGACCTGGCGGCGCGGGCTGGAGCCGGTCTCCGTCGTGCTTGCCGGAATGATGGTGGCGCTGACCGCCAGTTCCGTCAGCGCCGCCCCGATCCTCGCCAACGGCGATTATCTGTTCTCGCTGTTCATCTGGGGCGGCGGATCGCTGGTCCAGCAGGATTGGGGGCCGGCCATGGCGCTAATGGCCAGGCTGGCGGCCGGCGCTGTCGCGGCGCTGATGCTGCTGCGGCCTCTGACAATCCTTGGCCTCGACGACGCCTCGGCGCGCGGCCTCGGCGTCGCCCGTCACAGCAGCCGCTTCCTTATCATCGCTCTTGCGGTGTGGATGGCGACCACCGTCGCGGCGCAAGTCGGCGTGATCGGTTTCGTCGGCCTTGCGGCGCCAGCACTGGCCACGCTCTCAGGCGCACGCACCTTGCGGCAGAAGCTGATCGCTGCGCCGCTGATCGGCGCCTTGCTGCTGTGGCTGACGGACGGATTGGTGCAACTGGCTGCCGGGTCCGGTGGCGAACGCATTCCGACCGGTGCCGGCACGGCACTTCTGGGCGGTCCCCTGCTGCTCTGGTTGTTGCCACGGCTGCGCATGTTGGAATGGCCGCATCTCGGCTCCATCGGTGCCGCGCCGCGCAAGGCCGAGCGGCCATGGCTGATCATCCTGCTCCTGCTTGCGCTGACGCTTGCCGGCGCTGCCGTGGCGCTCATTGTCGGGCGCGGCCCGGTGGGCTGGTCGATTGCCAGCGGCGATATGCTGGCCGACCTCGCCGCCTGGCGCGCGCCTCGGATCGGCGTGGCGGCCGCCGCCGGAGCCATGCTTGCGGCGGCAGGCGTCGTTATCCAACGGGTCACCGGCAATCCACTGGCAAGCCCCGAAGTGCTGGGTGTCGGCACTGGCGCCGGTGCCGGCCTGACCGCCGTGCTGATGGTCGACGCCACTGCCGGGCTCGGCTGGCAACTCGCCGGATCCGGCCTTGGCGCACTCGCGGCATTGATCGCCATGCTGGCCATCGCCGCGCGGGCAAAGTTCGGCACCGAGCGGCTGCTGCTTGCCGGCATCGCCATGAGCGCGCTGTGTAGTGCTGCGATTACCGCGACGATCGCGATGGGCAATGCGCAGTCCTATGTGCTGCTGCGCTGGCTGAGCGGCTCGACCGGCCAGGCGACCGCCCTCGACGCATGGATAATACTGGCCTGCCTGCTGCCGCTGACGCTGCCGCTATTCCTTGCCGCGCGCTGGCTCGACATCCTGCCGCTTGGGCCCGACAGCGCGCGCGGGCTGGGCGTTCCGCTTGCCGGCGGCCGGCTGATGCTGATCGTTGTCGCTGCGCTCCTGACCGCGCTGGCCGCCATGGTCGTCGGGCCGCTGAGCTTTGTTGGATTGATCGCGCCGCACCTTGCCCGGTTCGTCGGCTTCTCCCGTGCAAATGTCCATCTTGCAGCGGCAATGCTACTCGGCACGCTGCTGATGATCGTATCGGACTGGTTGTCGCGCATGGTGGCCTTTCCATACGAACTTCCGGCCGGCCTGTTCGCCTCGCTGCTTGGCGGGCCGTATCTTGTCTATTTGCTTGCCAGGGGCGTGCCGCGCCAAGGCTGACGCGGTCCGGACATGCTACGACGGCCGCTCGGCCTTCAGCACCGAGACCGCCGCTTCGCTGTTGTGGACATACTCGTTGGCATCCGGCTGCCTCTGCACCATCAGGATGAACAGCAGATCGGTCAACGCCAGCTGCGCGTCGCGCGCGGTTATGGACGACGAGCGCGCGCGCTCTTCATCGGCGATGGTGTAGAGGAGGATATCCGCGACGCGGCCCAGCGGATTGTCGTGCAGGCCGGTGACGGCGATCACCATCGTACCGCGCTTGCTGGCAAGCTCGGCGATGCGCAAGGTTTCGATGCTGGCGCCGGAATAGGAGAGCGCGAAAAGGACGTCATCGGGCCCGAGCGTCGAGGCATTGGCCAACTGTATGTGGCTGTCGCTGTCATGCAGCACGTTACGGCCGAGTTTCATCAGCTTGTAGGAGAAATCGCGCGCCACCAGCGAGGACGCGCCGACGCCGACCAGATGGATGCGGCGCGCGCCATCCAGCAGTTCCAGCGTCCTGGAGATGATCCGATCGCTGTTGGCGGCGACGGTCCGTTGTATCGACAGGAGCTTGCTGCCGATCAGCTTCTTCAGGATGACCTGATGGTTATCGCCGACCTCGATCGACCCGTGGATCACGCCGGCCGGCGCATGCCATTCGCGCGCCTTGGCGTCGCTGATGGCGAGCTTGAGTTCCTGATAGCTGGCATAGCCAAGCTTCTGGCTGAACTTGACGACGCTCGACTGGCTGCGCCCGATCTCGGCCGCCAACGCAGCCGTCGAAAGGCGCAGCATCTGGTCGGGATTGTCGACGATGTACTGGCCGATCTGCCGATCACCAGGCGCCATGCCGTCGAGCTTCGCATTGATCCTGTTCAGAACGGACACGGGATTCTCTCGCTTTCGAGCCAAGGAATAAAATATTCCAATTCCGATTGACAGCCAAGAACGCACAATTAATTCTCGACCTCATCACCAAGGTTTCAGCGCATGGACAGGTTGCGGATCTTCGGCGGGCAGAGATTGGAAGGCGCGGTCACCATATCCGGCGCCAAGAACGCCGCCTTGCCGCAGATAGCGGCCGCCCTGCTCAGCCCCTACCCGCTCGAACTGACGAACCTGCCCGATGTGACGGATGTCGAAAACATGCTGGGCGTGGTGCGGCTTCACGGCGCCGCAGTGACGCGATCGGCCCATGCCGCCACGATCGACACCCGTGCGGCCGTTTCCAAGGAGACGTCCTACGACACGGTGCGGAAAATGCGCGCGACGGTGCTCGTGCTGGCGCCGCTGCTCGCCCGGTTCGGCCATGCGCGGGTCTCGCTGCCGGGCGGCTGCGCGATTGGCGCGCGTCCGGTCGACATGCATGTGGCGGCTCTCGCAGCATTGGGCGCCGAGATCGCCATCGAAAACGGCTCGATCGTCGCATCAGCACCGAACGGACTGACCGGCACCCGCATCGTTCTGAGTTCTCCATCGGTCGGGGCGACGGAAACCGCCATGATGGCGGCCACGACGGCCAAGGGCGAAACCGAAATCCTCAACGCGGCGCGCGAGCCCGAAGTGGCCGACCTCGCCGCTTGCCTCAGTGCCATGGGCGCCCGCATCGAGGGCGCCGGCACGCATCGCATCCTGATCGCCGGCGACACGGACTGGTGCGCGGCCACGCACGACATCATCCCGGATCGCATCGAGGCCGGCACCTACGCCATCGCCGCGGCGATCACCGGCGGCCAACTGGAACTGACGCATGCCCGGCTCGAGCACATGGCCTCGGTGGTGCAATTGCTTGAGGCCACCGGCGTCAGCATCTGGCCAGGCGACCGCGGGCTCATCGTCTCGCGCGAGCGGCCGCTCAAGGCCGTCGACGTCACGACGGAACCCTATCCGGGCTTTCCAACCGACCTCCAGGCGCAGTTCATGGCGCTGATGTGTTGCGCGCAGGGCGCGTCGCTGCTGCGCGAAACCATCTTCGAGAACCGCTTCATGCATGTTCCCGAACTGATGCGGCTCGGCGCCAACATCAAGCTGCAAGGCACCACGGCGCTGGTGCGCGGTGGCGGGAAGCTGCACGGCGCGCAGGTGATGGCCACCGACCTGCGCGCCTCGGTGTCGCTGGTGCTGGCGGCGCTGGTCGCCGAGGGCGAGACCATCATCAACCGCGTCTATCATCTCGACCGCGGCTACGAGCAACTGGACCGCAAGCTCCGCCTGTGCGGCGCCGACATCGAGCGGCTGAGCGCATGAGCAACGGCCGCTCCGACTATTTTCTCGGCGTCGACGGCGGCGGCACCGGATGCCGGGCCCGCATCGAGGATGCGGACGGAACCGTGCTTGGACAGGGCCTATCAGGCCCGGCAACGACCCGGCTCGGCATCGAGGCCGCCTGGGCGTCCGTTGCGAAGGCCTTTGGCGCGGCGATCGAGGAGGCAGGGTTCGGCGCGGTCGAGACCGCCCGGACCCACGCCGGCATCGGCCTTGCCGGCATCGGCCGCAAGGGCGCGCTGGAGGCGTTGCGGGCGATCGCGCATCCCTTTGCCAGCATCGACTTCGTCAGCGACGGCGTCGGCGCCTGCCTTGGCGCGCATTCGGGTCGGGATGGCGGCATCGTCATTGCCGGCACGGGTTCGATCGGCCTCGGCTTCGTCGAGGGGTGCGACCTGCGCGCCGGCGGCTATGGCTTTCCGATCTCCGACGAGGGCAGCGGCGCCGATCTTGGCTTGAAGGCCGTGCAACTGGCGTTGCGCGCCCATGACGGGCGGCATGAGCGGACGGCATTGTTGACGGAGGTCATGCAGCGCTTCGACAGCGACCCGATGCAAGCCGTCGCCTGGATGGATCGCGCCAGCGCCACCGACTATGCGGCCCTGGCGCCGATGGTGATGCGCCATGCCGACCAGGGCGATCCTGTCGGACGGCGCATCGTGCAAAGCGCGGCCGAGCAGATCGACGCGCTGGTGCGGGTTCTGTTCGAAAAGGGCGCGCCGCGCGTGACCTTGCTGGGCGGGCTCGCCAGCCCGCTCGAACCTTGGCTTTCCCCCGATGTCCGACGTCGCCTGAAGCCCGCCGATGGCGATGCGGTTTCCGGGACGATCATTCTTGCCCGCAGGTCGCTCGACAAGCGTTAGCAAGGGAGGAATAATTTATTCCATCCTTCCGTTGACGTAACGAATATGGAATTCTAAGACGTTAACGAAACGGGGTGGCGGCGACGGTAGAAGTACGCGTGTACTGGCGCCGTCGAGGAACCGCTCTCGTTACCGGCTGAGCGACCTGATTTGAAAGCATTGGGATGAGCGAGCAAGGTTTGATGTCCGAGCTGGACCGGCTGGTTTCCGAAGGCCGGAATCCGCGGACCATGGACATTGACCTGCTGCCGACCATCGACGTCCTGCGCAAGATCAATGACGAGGACCGGGTGGTCCCGGCGGCCGTCGAAAAGGTGCTGCCGGACATCGCGGCCGCGGTCGACCGGATCGTGCTCGCCTTCCAGAAAGGCGCGCGGCTGATCTACATGGGCGCCGGCACCAGCGGCCGGCTTGGCGTTCTCGACGCTTCGGAATGCCCGCCCACTTTCGGCGTGCCCGAAGGCATGGTCGTCGGCCTGATCGCCGGTGGTCCCGACGCCCTTGTGCGATCCCTGGAAGGCGTCGAGGACGATCCGAAAATGGGCGCCCAGGCGCTGCGGGAGATCGGGCTGACCCCAGACGACGTGGTGGTCGGCATCGCGGTCAGCGGGCGCACGCCCTATGTCATCGGCGGATTGAACTATGCAAGACAGGTGGGCGCGACGACGGTGGCCCTGTCCTGCAATCCGGCATCGACCATAGCCGGCGTCGCCGACATTGCCATCTCGCCGCTTGTCGGGCCGGAGGTGCTGACCGGCTCGACGCGGCTGAAATCGGGAACCGCGCAGAAGCTGGTGCTCAACATGCTGACCACAGCCAGCATGATCCGCATCGGCAAGAGCTACCAGAACCTGATGGTCGACCTCAACCCCTCCAACAAGAAGCTGGTCGCCAGAGCGATCAGGATCGTCATGCAGACGACCGGTTGCACGGCGCCGCGGGCCAGGCAGGCGCTCGGCCAGACAGGCAATGACGTGAAGCTGGCGATCCTGGTGACCATCACCGGCATGGGCGTCGAGGAGGCGCGCGCTGCCCTCGCCAAGGCTGGAGGCTTCCTGCGAAAGGCAATCGGCGACGCGATGGCGTGAAGAAGCCGCGTGGGATACGACGGCGTGAAGCCGCATAGGCTGGGCCGATACTCCAAAGCATGTGTGCCTTGGAAAGGCCCGCGGAAACTGCAAGGCAAGTTCAATCATAATGGGAGAGAGAAATGGCACGGCACCTCACAAGAACACTCCTGTCAGGCATCACTCTGGCGGCAATGCTCGGCATTGCGACGGCTTCGACGCAAGCTGCGACGCTGCACATGGCCTGGTCGCAGGACGCCACGGGACTTGATCCGCACAAGCAGACGGCCTTTTCCTCACTGCGGCTCCTGGAGCTGATCTACGAACCGCTGGTGCGGGTCGATGCCAGCCTGCAGATCACTCCCGCCATCGCCACGTCCTGGGAGTTTTCCAAGGACGGCAAGGAGCTGACCTTCAAGCTCGATCCCAAGGCGAAATTCCAGGGCGGCGCTGCCGTGACCCCGGCCGACGTCAAGGCGTCGTTCGAGCGCATCCTCGACGAGAAGACGGGCGCCGCCGCCCGCGCCAACTTCCTGTCGATCGCAAGCATCGACACGCCGGATGCAGGAACCGTGGTGTTTCATCTGTCGCAGCCCGACGTGCCGATCCTGACGGCGATGAGCGACGTCAACGCGGCGATCGTCCCGGCAAGCGAAGTCACGGCCGGCTCGATCGGCACCAAAGCGGTCGGCTCCGGCCCGTTCAAGCTCGACAGATGGGACCCCAACGCCAAGGAGGTTCTGAGCGCCAACAAGGATTGGGCCGGAGGTGCTACCGGCGTCGATGGCATCGAGATCAGCGTGCTGCCGGACGAAGCGGCGATCCTGGCCGCCATGCGCACCAGGCAGATCGATTTCGCGCTGCTCAACGACCCGCTCGTCGCCACGCTGGTGCCGAGGGAACCCAGCCTGCAACTGAACCGCGTGCCGGTGCTGGCCTATCACGTGCTGCAGCTCAACCCGTCGCGCAAGCCGATGACAGAGCTAAAGGTGCGCCAGGCGATCTCCTGCGCCATCGACCGGCAGGAGGTGCTGGACACCGCTTCGCTCGGCGAAGGCAAGGTCACCGGACCGCTGACCATCCCTGCTCTGGCGACCGATCCGAGCCAGCTGTTCTGCTATAAGCGCGATGTCGGCAAGGCCAAGAAGCTGATGACGGAGGCCGGCTTTGCCGATGGCTTTTCGGCAACCGTGATCGGCGCCACCGGCGAGCCGCCGACAGCGGCGGCGGAAGCCCAGGTCATCCAGTCGCAACTGGCTGAAATCGGCGTCAAGCTCGACATCAAGATGATGGAGCTCAACGTCTATGTCGACGCCTGGCTGAAGGGCGATTTCGACATGGCGATCGCGCTCAATGGCGGCCGGGCCGACCCTTACACGATGTACAACCGCTATTGGACCAAATCAGGCAATCTGCAGAAGGTGGCGAACTACATCGACGACACGCTCGACAGCCTGATGCAGAAGGGCCGCGCCGAGACCGACCCGGCGGCGCGCAAGGCGATCTTCGCCGAGTTCGAGAAGCACCTTGCCGAAATGTCGCCGTGGATCTGGCTCTACACCTCGTACAGCTATACGGCCCAGCAGAAGAACATTGCCGGGTTCGTGCCGACGCCGACGGGCACGCTGTTCAGCCTGAGCAAGGTTACCATCCAGCAGTAGCCGCCGCCGGCCCTAGCGTCGGATGATTTCAGGTCGAATCGACCTGAAATCTGAATCCGCCTCTAGATCAAAGGGATAGAGCATGATGTCGTCCGAAAACCGCTTCATACTTTTCGGCATCATGCTCTAGGCGAGAGGACTTCTTCGCGTGAACTATCTGATGCGACGACTGGCGGCGTTTCCTCTCGTCCTGCTTGGCGTGTCCATCCTGGTCTTCGTGGCGATCCGGATGGTGCCGGGCGATTCGATCACCGCGATGCTGGGCACCGAAGCCGGCCTGCTGACGCCGGCGCAGCGGGATGCGCTCGCCGCCTATTTCGGCATCGACCAGCCCTGGTTCGTCCAGTACTGGCGCTGGATAGGAGGCATTCTGCACGGCAATTTCGGGATCTCCGTCACCTATGGCCGACCGGTGCTGGACGTCATCCTCGAACGCTTTCCGCTGACGCTGGAGCTGGCGGTGCTGTCGATGGTCATCGCGCTCGCGGTCGGCATGCCAGCCGGGATTTTTGCCGCCACGCACAACGAAAAACCATCCGATCTCGGGGTGCGCGTCGTCGCCATGATCGGCCAGTCGACGCCGAGCTTCGTGCTTGGCCTGCTGATCATCTACACGCTGTCGGCCGGTTTCGGTGTGCTGCCGGCGATGGGCGAATTCGCGCCGCTTTGGCAGGATCCCCTGCGCAATCTCAGCCAGTTGATCCTGCCCGCCGTCACGCTCGGCTTCGCCTTCGCGGCTTCCGTCACCCGCATCTCGCGCTCGGCCATGCTCGACGTGTTGAGCGACGACTATGTGCGCACCGCCCGCAGCAAGGGCGCCTCGGCGCGCAGCGTCATCTGGCGGCACGCCTTGCCCAATGCGCTGATCCCGGTGGTGACGCTGAGCGGCATCGAATTCGGCTATCTCCTCGGCGGCGCCGTCATCGTCGAGCAGATCTATGCGCTGCCCGGTCTTGGCCGCATGGTGCTGGACGCGATCCAGCAGCGCGACTACGCGCTGGTGCAGGGAAGCGTGCTGTTCGTCGCCTTCAATTTCATGATCGTCAACCTCCTGGTCGATCTCGCCTATGTCGCCCTCGATCCGCGCATCCGACTGGGAGAGCAGTGATGCGCGTCCTGCGCGCCATCTTCGGACACGGCAGCGGCCGCATCGGCGGCGTCATCGTCGGCGTCTATGTCATCATCGCCATCCTCGGTCTGCTCGGGCTGACGCCGCACAATCCCATCACGCAATACCGGATCGACCGGCTGCACGCACCCGACAGCGCCTATTGGATGGGCACCGACCTGTTCGGCCGCGACGTCGCCAGCAGGTTGATGGCCGGCATCGGGCAGTCCTTCACCGTTGCCTTTTTCTCGGTCGCCGTCGCGACCCTTGCCGGCACGGTGCTGGGGCTGGCCGCCGCCTGGCTGGGTCGCCGCTGGGACGGCGTCGTGATGCGGATCATGGATGTCCTGCTCGCCTTCCCGGCCATCCTTTTGGCGCTGCTCATCGTCACCGTTGCCGGACCGGGCACATGGACCAGCGTCGTTGCCATCGGCATCGTCTACACGCCGATCTTCACGCGCGTGGTGCGCGGCCCTGCTTTGTCGCTCAAGGCGCGCGAGTTCGTCGACGCCGCGCGTACTTTCGGCAGCAGTTCGAGCTACATCGTCACGCGGCATTTGCTGCTCAATCTGGTGGCGCCGTTGACGGTCCAGGTGACGCTGGCGCTGGCCTGGGCACTGCTGACCGAGGCTGGCTTGAGTTTCCTCGGACTGGGCACGCAGCCGCCCGCCGCCTCGCTCGGCCTGATGCTGAGCGACAGCCGCAATTTGATGGAGACGGCGCCCTGGCTGATGATCTTCCCGGGGCTGACGATCATGGTCAGCATCCTCGGCTTCAACCTGCTTGGCGACGCCTTGCGCGATATCCTCGATCCGAGGATGCGGAGGGCGCCGGCATGACCCCGCTGCTGTCCGTCCGCGATCTGCGCGTCGGCTTCGGCCGCACTCCGCAAACCAATGAAGTGGTGCGTGGTGTCAGCTTCGAGGTGGCGGACGGCGAGACGCTGGCCATCGTCGGCGAAAGCGGTTCGGGCAAGTCCGTCACCGCATTGTCGATCAATCGGCTCATCGATTTCGGCGGCGGCCGCATCACCGGCGGCTCGATGAGGCTGAAACGGGCCGGCGGCAGTCTTTTCGACCTGATGACCGCGACCGAGCCGCAACTGACCGGCATTCGCGGCGCCGAGATCGGCATGATCTTCCAGGAGCCGATGACATCGCTCAATCCGGTGCTGACCATCGGTTCGCAGATCGAGGAATCGTTTCGCCTGCATCGCGGCTTGTCCGGCCGGCAAGCCACGGCGGCGGCCAAGGATGCGCTCGACCGCGTGCGCATTCCCGATGCGGCGCGGCGGCTGAAATACACGCCCAACCAGCTGTCGGGCGGCATGTTGCAACGGGTGATGATCGCGATTGCGCTCGCCTGCAACCCACGCCTGCTCATTGCCGACGAGCCGACCACGGCGCTCGACGTGACGGTGCAGGCGCAGATCATGGCGCTGCTTGCCGAGTTGAAGCGGGAAACCGGCATGTCGATGATCTTCATCACCCATGATATCGGCCTGGTTGCCGGCATCGCCGACAAGGTGATGGTGATGCAGAACGGGCAGGCGGTGGAGCAAGGCGAGCTGAACCAGATCCTTGACGATGCGCGGCACCCCTACACGCGGCATCTGCTGCACGACGTGCCGCATTTCGCCAACGGCCGCGCGACGCGTTCGGACGGGCGGCGCGACGAGGGCGCAGGCACGGAACCGGCCCTGGAGGTCAACGGGCTGGTGGTGCGGTTTCCCCTCAAGAGCAATTTCTTCAGCCGGGCCACGGGCGCGGTGCATGCCGTCGATGGCGTCGACTTCGACCTGATGCCGGGCGAGACGCTGGCCATCGTCGGCGAGAGCGGCTCGGGCAAGTCGACCACCGCGCGCGCGGTGCTTGGGCTGGTGCGGTCGACGCGTGGCAGCTTCTCGGTCGGTGCCCGCAAGGCTTCCGCGCAGCAAAGCGCCAAGCCCGTCCAGATGGTGTTCCAGAACCCCTATGCCTCGCTCAACCCGAGGCTGACCATAGAGAGCATTCTGGCCGAGCCGGTGATCGCCACCGGCGGCCGGGTGAATGCCGAGACGCGGAGCAGGATGGCGAGCCTGCTGGAACGCGTCGGCCTGCCCAAGAACAGCCTGGAGCGCTATCCGCACGAGTTCTCCGGAGGCCAGCGGCAAAGGCTATGCATTGCCCGTGCGCTGATGCTGAACCCCTCCGTGGTCGTTCTCGATGAAGCGGTGTCGGCGCTGGATGTCTCGGTTCAAGCCAAGGTGCTGGAGCTGCTGGTCGACCTGCAACGCGAGTTCGGGCTGGCCTATCTGTTCATCTCGCACGATATGGCTGTGGTCGAGCGGATCGCCCACCGCATCGCCGTCATCTATGCCGGCCAGATCGTCGAGATCGGCGACGCGGCCTCGGTGCTGTCGAAGCCGAAACATTCCTATACGAAAAAGCTCATATCAGCCGTTCCGACCATCGACCGGCGGAACGAGCGTTTCGAGATCGACACACGCCAGGTGCCCTCGCTGGTGCGCCCGCAGGGATTTGAGCCGGCGGAGGCCAGGTGGGAGCGGTTTGGTGGGGATCATATAGCGAGGGTGGAGGCGTGATGGGTTGTGCCTTTGGATGTGTGAGGTCGGCGGGACAGCGCCCCCCTCTGCCCTGCCGGGCATCTCCCCCACATGGGGGGAGATCGGCAGCTTCGGCTTTCCGCCCACCTTCCAACGCAGGAGATTGGCGAAAGCGGTGGCCACATCCAATCTCCCCCCTCGTGGGGGAGATGTCCGGCAGGACAGAGGGGGGCGCGACGGATCGCTGCCTTTCAGACGGAGGCTCGCATTGACGGAGCTCTTCGATCGCGCATTCCAGCCATTGGCAGCAGCAGTAGCCGCCAAGCGCATTCCCGGCGGCGTGCTCGGCATCGTCGACCGCAACGGCGGCCGCATCACCAGGGCGATCGGCTCCGCGCAGCTCGTGCCGCAGCAGCGACCGATGCGCGAGGAGACCTGGTTCGACTTGGCATCGCTGACCAAGGTCATCTTCACCACGCCGCGCATCCTGGCTCTGGCGCAAGACGGCGTCATCGATCTCGATGCGCCGCTGATCTCGGTGCTCCCAGACCTTCGCCAGTACGATGCAGGGGCCTGGGAACGGAAGCTGACGTTCCGCCAATGCCTCGGCCACCAGACGCCGTTCCCGGCGGTCGAGCCGATCTACACTTACGGTCGCGATCCCGAACTGCTGCGCGCCTTCATCCTGCAGCGCGAATGGCGGGCACGTGACCCGGTCTATTCCGATATCAACTTCATCCTCCTCGGTTTCGCGCTGGAGCGGCTGTCGGGAAAGACGATCCGCGACATGGAGCCCGGGCCGGGCTTTGCGTGGTCCGCCGAACCGGATACCGCCGCTGCAACGGAAGACTGCACCTGGCGCCATCGCGTGCTCTCGGGTGAAGTGCACGACGACAATTGCGCGGCGTTGCAGGGCGCCGGGCATGCCGGCCTGTTCGGTACGGCGGCCTCGGTGCTCGATTTCGCCCAAGGACTGCTGACCGGCGCACCCGAACGTTCGATCGCGCTGATGCGGCAGCCCTTGTCCGCCACCCGCACCCATGGTTGGGAGCGTCCCTATGACGGCTGGTCTGGCGGCGCTTTGTGCAGCCCGGGAACGATAGGCCACACCGGCTTTACCGGTACGGGGCTGTGGATCGACTTCGACAGCGGCAAGGCGTGGACCTTGCTCACCAACCGGATCCATCCGACACGTCATTTCGACAGCGGAATCGTTTCGCTTCGGCAGGCGGTCGGCGATCTCATTAACGGGGACTAGTGATCATGGAACCAATCTGGGCCGTGGGCCTGATGACCGGCACCGTGCTCGACGGCAACATCGATGTCGCGCTGATCAAGACCGACGGCGAACGGATCGACGATTTCGGCACCTACCGGCTGATGCCCTACCCCCCGTCGATCCGCTCCCTGCTGGAAGAGACGCTGAGGCAAGCAAGGGCCTGGAACTTCACCGGGCCGGAGCCGGCGATCTTCCGCGAGGCCGAGGAGGCGCTGACGCGCGCGCAATCGGCGGCGGTCAGGGCACTGGTCGAAGGCTATGGGATGACGATGGCGGACATCGGCGTCGTCGGCTTCCACGGCCAGACAGTGCTGCATCGCGCGCCGCAAATCGGCCGGCTCGGCCAAACCCGGCAGCTCGGCGATGGCGAACTGATGCATGCGATCCTCGGCACCAAGGTTGCCTATGATTTCCGCTCTGCCGACATGCGCGCCGGCGGACAGGGCGCGCCTTTGGCGGCCGCTTATCACACCGCGTTGATGCGCAGCGCCGGCGCCAGCGGCGAGGTGGCCGTGCTCAATCTCGGCGGCGTCGCCAACATCACCTGGTGGGATGGCGCCGACAATGTCGTTGCCTTCGACACTGGCCCCGCCAACGCCCCGCTCAACGATTTCATCAAGTCGAAGGGGCTCGGCGAAATGGACCGCGACGGCGCGCTTGGCCATGCGGGCAAGGTCGACGAGGCCCGTCTCGCCAAGCTCTTGCAGCACCCCTATCTGACCAAGCCATACCCCAAATCGCTGGATCGTTTCGACTTCGGCGCCGCGATGGCGGACGGCCTGAACGCCGAGGATGGCGCGGCCCTGTTGACCGCCTTCACGGCTGCCGCAGTCGGCAAGGCGCTCGACCTTCTGCCGGGCCGGCCGAAAAAGCTGGTGGTCAGCGGCGGCGGCCGCCACAACCCGACGATGATGGCGATGCTCGCCAGCCGCGCCGGCGTCGAGGTGGTGCAGGCCGAAAGCCTCGGCTGGAGCGGCGACGCTGTGGAAGCAGAGTGCTTTGCCTTTCTCGCGGTTCGCGTGCTGCGCGGCCTGCCTATCAGCTTCCCGAGCACCACCGGCGCACCACAGCCGATGTGTGGCGGACGCCTCGCCGGCTAAGCCCCGGACAGCGTCTTCTGCAGGAAGATGCGGCTGCGGCCGACGGGGAAATCGGCAAGCGTGCCGAAGGGCTGATAACCCTGGCGCTGATAGACCCTGGCGGCGTTCGGATTGAAAGTGTCGATCCAGGCATTTTTGCAGCCGCGCGCCACGGCTTCCTGTTCGGCCGCGTCCAGCATCCTGCCGGCCATGTGCCGGCCGCGCAGCCTTTCATCGACCCACAGCCACTGCACGTAGAGCCAGCCCCAGGCGGTGTAGCCCGAAATACCGGCGACAATCGCTCCGGCATCATCGCGCACGAACACCGCCAGGGCCTTTTTTCCCGATGCACCGACATCACCGTCGTTGAACGCCGTCAGGCGCTCGCCGAGAAAGGCGAGTTCTTCCGGCAGGGGGTCGGCGGTTGTTTCAAGTGTCGTGTTCATGGCTTTTTCCGACATCAACTGCTGGATGCGAGCCCAGCTTTACGAAGGGTGGCGCTTGCTTAATTCTATGTCTGTTCCCGAACAGGCTGCGCATCCGGACCGCCGCCATTGCGGAATTCGGACGCGGCAATGCCGTAGCGCTTGAGCTTGTCGTAGAACGTCTTGCGCGGCACGCCGAGCGCATCGATGGCGCCGCGCACATCGCCACCATGATCGCGCAGCGCATCGCGGATGAGCTGCGCCTCGTAGTGGCCGACCCGTTCGGGCAACGTGGCCGCAGGCTCCGGCGATTGCGCGGGGATCGCCCTCGTCTCGTCTTCCGGGCCGAGACCGAGCACAACGCGATCGGCAAAATGCGCGAGCTCGCGCACATTGCCGGGCCAGTCATGCGACTGGAGGTGGTCGCTCACCGCGGCGTTCACCTTCGCGACAGGCCGGCCGAACCGCTCCGCCGCCTTGCCGAGGAAATGCCCGAACAGCATCGGGATGTCGCCGCGCCGCTCGCGCAGCGGCGGGATGCGCAGCGTCACCACGTTGAGGCGAAAATAGAGATCCTCGCGAAAATCGCCGCGCTGGTCCGGCCGGCCGAGATCGACCTTCGTCGCCGCGACCACCCTCAAATCGATACGCCTGATCTCGTTCGAGCCAAGCGGGGTGAGGCTGCGCGTTTCGAGCACCCGCAGCAGCTTGACCTGGAGGGCCGGCGGCATGGATTCGATCTCGTCGAGGAACAGCGTGCCGCCGCTGGAATGCTCGATGCGGCCGATGCGCCGCCGTTGCGCCCCGGTGAATGCGCCGGCCTCGTGGCCGAACAGCTCGCTTTCTATGACGGTCTCGGGCAGCGCGCCGCAATTCAGCGCCACGAAGGGTTTCGCGCGCCGCCGCCCCCATCTGTGCAGGAGGTCCGCCACCACCTCCTTGCCGGTACCGGTCTCCCCTTCCACCAGCACGTCGACATCCATGTCGGCGATCTGGCGCAAGGTCTCGCGCAGCCGCCGGATGGCGGGTGCTTCGCCGATCAGCGGCAGGCCGTCGGCGGCCTGTGTGGCGGCTTCGCGCAGCCGCCGGTTCTCCATAACCAGCCGCCGCTTCTCCGAAGCCCGCCGCAACGCCTCGATAAGCCGGTCTCCGGCGTAGGGCTTGGAAATGAAATCGTAGACGCCGTCCTTGAGTGCCGCCACGGCGAGATCGACGTCGCCATGCCCGGTGACCAGGATCACCGGTATATCGGGGTCGATCGCCTTGACCCGGTCGAACAGCTGCAAACCGTTCATGCCCGGCATGCGGATATCGCTGACGACCACGCCGTCGAAATTCCTGTCGACGACGGCAAGCGCCGCCTCGGCGGCATCGAGTGCGATCACTGTAAAGCCGGCAAGCTCGAGCAATTGCATGGTGGCGTGAAGCAGGTCCGCATCGTCGTCGACGAGCGCCACCAGCCGTGATCCCTCTGTCATTCAATCCGCCTCAAATCGATGGTAAAGGATGCGCCGATGCCGCTGCCGGAATCGAACCGCAGCGTGCCGCCGAGTTCCTGGGCGATCTCCTGCGAAATCACCAGCCCGAGGCCCAGCCCCTTCTCCTTGGTGGTCTGGAACGGCATGAACAGATTGCCGGCCGCCTCCGGCCCAAGGCCCGGACCATTGTCGCGCACCGAAATCAGCACGTGATCGTCGCGCTCGGCGAGTTCGATCTCGATGCGGGGATCGGGTTGGTCCTTCATGGCGTCCAGCGCGTTCTGCAGCAGGTTGACCAGGATCTGCTCCAGCCGGATGCGGCTGGCCATCACCACCGGCGAGGCGGAGCCGCGCGGCTTGACGATGGTAACGCCGGAATCGCGGATGCGGCCGGACAGCAGCGACAGCGCGCCGTCGATCGCCTCGCGCACCGGCAGCGGCGAGGCGGCAACGCCGGGCCGGCGGGCGAAAGTACGCAACGTGCTGGTGATCGCGCCGATGCGCTCGGTCATCGAGACGATCGAGGTCAGGTTGGTGCTGGCCGGCACCGTCTTGCCGCGTTCGAGAAAACGCCCGGCATTTTCAGCGTAAGTGCGGATCGCGGCGACCGGCTGATTGATCTCATGCGCCACGCCGGCGGCGATCTGGCCGAGGATGGAGAGCCGGTTGGCCTGGGCGAGATCGTCGCGCAGCGCCCGGACCTTGGCCTCGGCGTTTTCGCGCTCGGCGATTTCCTCGGCGAGTGCCGTGTTGGAGCGCGTCAGTTCGGCCGTTCGCGTGCTGACCCGGCTCTCGAGCTCGACGTTCATTCGCGCCAGCGCCTCCTGCCGCAACAGGCGAGCGCGCCGGCGCCGGGTGAGTATGAAGGCGAGCAGGCCGGTCAGCAGCAGCCCGAGCAGCGTGGTCAGCCGAGCCGTGTTGGCGGCGGTGGTGAGAGCGGTGTCGGCTGGCGTGAGCAGCCACAAACGCCAGCCGGGAACCGCACCCGGAAAATCCTGCACCACCTCGACGAACTGGCGCGGCTTTCCGGCAATGCCGATCGCCGCCAAGCCATCACCAGCACCGCGCCGTATCGGCAGCGGTTCGAATCCGGCATCGGGCAGTTGTAGCTGTTCGTGGGCAGCGGCGGCGTCCTGTGCCGACAACGGCGCCAGCGCATGAAACCGCCATTCGGGCTGGCTGGTTGCCAGCACCACGCCGTGTTCGTCGGTGACGAAGACGAGAAAGCCGCTGGAGCGCCAATTGGCTTCGACGCTGTCGAGTTCGACCTTCAGCACCGCAACGCCGAGCGGCTTGCCGGCATCGTCGACCCGGCTGGCAAGATAGAGACCCGGCCGGCCACTGATCGTGCCGAGGCCATACTGGCTGGCGGCGCCCGTCGCCATTGCTTCGTTGAAATAGTGGCGAAAATTATAATCGATGCCGACAAAGCTCGCCGGCTCGCCGGCATTGCTGGCTGATATGGCGATGCCTGACGTGTCGATGACATAAATGGCGGACGCCGATGCATCGCCGGCAATCGCCCTGAGCTTGTTGTTGAGGGCCGTGTCTTCCGTTCTTCCGGCCCGGCGAAGTGCCTCGCGCACCGCATCGTCGCGTGCCAGCACAAGTGGCACCAGGCGCTGCTTTTCGATTTCGCCGGTCAGGGTTCCCGCCGCCAGCGGCAGGGCGGCAAGCGCTGTGTCGCGCAGATTGTCGGCCGCCTCGCCGGAGGCGATGCGCCCGGCAATGACGATCGCACCCGTCAGGACCGCGAGGGCGATCGCGACGACAAGCCAGCGGCCATCGCGCAGGCGGGCTGCCATCTCACGCAGCAGGTCACTGCCGGAAGCTGAGCCGCTATCTGTGCCTGCTTGCGGCGTCTGCCCTCTCCATTTTTCGTCGCGCCCTCGCGGCCACTCTAATGCGAAATTCCGCCCAGGCAAATGTCGCCTGTGCGGAAATCCGCACAAGTATTCTCGGCGGGACCTCGAAAAGCGCCGAAATGCCGGGGTTTCAGGCTTTCCCCGATCTGGCACAGGGCTTGCAAAAGTTGTTCCCAGCGGCGTGCGACCGGAACGCCGCGATGGGAGAAGTCACGCAGGGCGGTGCATTCCGTCCATCCGGCCAGGGAGAGTTCGATGCACATCGCAGACCAATCAGGCGCGCCCGCCGCGCAGCGGAAGCCTTTCTACGCCCAACTCTACGTGCAGGTACTCGTCGCCATCACCGTCGGCATCTTGCTCGGCCATTACTACCCGTCGATCGGCGAGAGCATGAAGCCGCTTGGCGACGCCTTCATCAAGCTGGTCAAGATGATCATCGCCCCGGTGATCTTCCTGACGGTGGCGACCGGCATCGCCGGCATGAGAGACCTGCAGAAGGTCGGGCGTGTCGCCGGCAAGGCGATGCTCTATTTCCTCACCTTCTCGACGCTCGCCCTCATCATCGGCCT
Source organism: Mesorhizobium sp. M0587 (assembly GCF_040320945.1). Classification (NCBI taxonomy): domain Bacteria; kingdom Pseudomonadati; phylum Pseudomonadota; class Alphaproteobacteria; order Hyphomicrobiales; family Phyllobacteriaceae; genus Mesorhizobium; species Mesorhizobium sp. M0587. The sequence continues at coordinate 100,516 of NZ_JAMYQP010000015.1, read as the reverse complement.
CGTCGTCGCCAATGTCGTGCAGCCGGGCGCCGGCTTCAACATCGATCCGGCAACGCTCGATGCCTCGACTGTCAACACCTACGCGGCCAAAGCGCATGACCAGTCGGTCACCGGCTTCCTGATGAACATCATCCCGGGGACGATCGTCGGCGCCTTCGCCGATGGCGACATCCTGCAGGTGCTGTTCTTCTCGGTTCTGTTCGGCATCGCGCTGGCGCTGGTCGGCGACCGGGGCGCGCCGGTGCTCAACTTCCTGCAGGCGCTGATGGCGCCGATGTTCAAGCTGGTCAGCGTGTTGATGAAGGCGGCCCCCATCGGCGCTTTCGGCGCCATGGCCTTCACCATCGGCAAATACGGCATCGGCTCGGTCATCAACCTCGCAATGCTGGTCGGCACCTTCTACGTGACGTCGCTGCTGTTCGTGTTCGTCGTGCTGGGTGCGGTCTGCCGCTACAACGGGTTCTCCATCCTGTCCCTGATCCGCTACATCAAGGAAGAGCTGCTGCTGGTGCTGGGAACGTCCTCTTCGGAAGCCGCCCTGCCCTCGCTGATGGAAAAGATGGAGAAGGCCGGCGCCAAGCGTTCGGTGGTCGGGCTGGTCATTCCGACCGGCTATTCCTTCAACCTCGACGGCACCAACATCTACATGACGCTGGCGGCATTGTTCATCGCGCAGGCGACGAACATCCATCTGTCCTTCGGCGACCAGATCCTGCTGCTGCTGGTTGCGATGCTTTCGTCCAAGGGTGCCGCGGGCATCACCGGCGCCGGTTTCATCACCCTTGCCGCCACGCTTTCGGTCGTTCCGTCGGTGCCGGTCGCCGGCATGGCGCTGATCCTCGGCGTCGACCGCTTCATGTCGGAGTGCCGGGCGCTGACCAATTTCGTCGGCAACGCCGTCGCCACGCTGGTTGTCGCCCGCTGGGAAGGCGAACTCGACGAAGCCAAGCTGGCGAGCGCATTGGCGGGCAAGGCCGACGACAGCCTGCCGGCGGACATCGTTCCCGCCGAGTAGGCTGCGCGGTTCAAATGCCAATGCCGACGGCCGGAAGCATGCCGCTTCCGGCCGTCGGAGCTATCTCGGCATCGCTGTGGGACGTGCGCACGCCGCGCAGCCTGAGCTCAGCCGGTGAAGTCCCTCCTCGTGTTCGGATATGTGCTTGGACCGACAGGCATGCGGGCCGCCAAAGTACCCCCGTCATCGAACAGGACAAGGCTGGCGGCGCCGACCAGCCCGGCGTGGCGGCCAAGCTGGGCCTGGACGACGGGGACGTCGCGATAGGCGCGCATGGCCCGCTGCCTGATGGTCGCCTCTATTGCCGGAGCCATCAGGTCGAGGCCGTTGGCAATGCCGCCGCCGACGACCAGCACGTCAGGCGAATAGAGATGCAAGAGGTTGGTGAAGCCGATGCCAAGCCAGCGGGCTTCCTCCTCCAGCAAGGACAGAGCGAGATCGTCCCGCAGCCGCGCCGCCTCGACCACGTGGCGGCCGGTCACCTCACCGTCCGCCGAGAGGCGCCGCAGCGTCGAGCCATCAAAGGCTGATGTCGCGGCATTGGCGCGGCGGCCAAGTGCTGTGCCCGAGGCGATGGCCTCGAAGCAGCCGACGGCGCCGCACATGCAGCGTTCACCTTCATTGGTAATGGTCATGTGGCCGATCTCGGCGGCAAGCCCGCGGCGACCGTGCAGGATGCGCCCGTCGACGACGACGCCGCCGCCGATACCGGTCGAGACGGTGACGAAGACCAGCGAGCGCGCGCCGTGGCCGGCACCGAAGCGCCATTCGCCGAGCGCCGCTGCATTGGCATCGTTCTCCAGCCGCACCGGCAGGCCGAGCCGCCGTTCGAGAATGTCGGCGAGTGGTACGTCCAGCCAGCCGGCGAGTGTCGGCGGGCCGACCGCGATGCCGGCCAGCGGATCGAGCGGTCCCGGCGCACCGACGCCGACGCCAAGGATGGCGAGCGCCGGTGCCTCGGCATGGACGGTCGCCGCCAGCGCCTCGATCTGGCCGATCACCACGTCGGGACCAGCCTGCGCCTGCGTCGGCACCGCCGCGAACGCCAGGATCTTGCCGTCACGGTCGACCAGCGCGGCACGAAGCTCGGTGCCGCCCAGATCGATCGCAAGAGCGGCCTCGTTGCTCATGCCGCGACCTTCAGCCCATGCAGCCAGCCGATGCGGCCGGCCAGATCCTTGTCGCCAAAGGCGAGCGAACCGAGAACCACGGTTTCGGCGCCGGCGGCGCGAAGCCGCGGCACGGTCTCGTGGCGGATGCCGCCGTCGGCCGCGAGCACCACGGCATCCTCACGTCCTGCTTTCCGCAAGATGGCGCGGGCGGCGCCCAGCCTGTCACAGGCCTCGTCCGAAAGGCTCTGGCCCTTGACGCCGATCGCCGTTCCGAGAAGCGTGACGAAAGCGACTTCCGGGACGAAAGGGGCCACCGTCTCGACCGGCGTCTCCAGCCGGAGCACGACGCCTGCTTCGGCGCCGAGTTCACGCGCCAACCGAACCGCGCGCAAACCCGCCTCGCCGTTTTCGGCATGGACGCTGATCATGTCGGCACCGGCCTCGATGAACTGGCGCGTCTGTGCCTCGACGATGTCGGCATCGACCATCAGGTGGACGTGGATAGGCTTCGCCGTCAGCCTGGCGATGCGGGCGACGAGATCGGGAAAGAACAGGAAGGACGGCGCGAAATGACCGTCCGCCACGTCGACGTGATGAAGGTCGACATAGGGCTCGATACGCCTGAGGTCGCTCTCGAAATTAGCGAGATCGGCCGACCAGAGCGAGAATTCGGCGATCATGCGGTCGCGCGGCAATGCGGCGATGGCGGCCGGGCCTGAGAGTGGCTTCGAGATCATGACTGGTCCTGTTGGTTGAAATTTGTGTCGAGAAAGGCGCCGATAGCGGCACGGATCTCGGCAAAGTGGCGGTCCTTGTCGGCAGCCTTCGGCGTCACCTCGACAAAGGCGGCATCGGGGATGGCGTCGGCGAGGCTGCGAGCGGCCGCCAGCGGATGGACGAGGTCGATGCCGCAGCCGATGACCAAAGTGGGGATTGCGAGGCCGGCGGCTTCGGCCCGCGTGACACCGGGCCCGTCATTGGCGATCGCCTGCATCACCTCGGCGAAGACGGTTGCGTTTTCGCGCGCGAAGAAACCAAGCAGCGAAGCGAGATTGTCCGGCGCTTCGTCGCGAAACCGGGACGCGGTCGCGGAAGCCGCGAAGATGTCGCGCGCTTCGTCCAGCGGATGGTTTCGGATGAGCTCCGCCGCTTCGGCGTAGGGGCGCATGTTTTGCGGCGCCACATCGAAGGTCCAGGCAGGACGCACCAGCACCAGGCCAAGGATGCGGTCCGGGTGACGGCTTGCAAGCCGCAGCGCCATTGCCGCGCCCATAGAGATGCCGCCGGCGACGAAGCGTTCGAAGCCAGCCGCATCGGCGGCCGCCAGCACGTCGTCGGTGAACATGGCGATCGAGAAGGGGCGGCGGCTGCCGGCGCCGGAACCGCCTTGCGCCCGGCATTCGACGGTGAGCCGGCGACGTGATGGGCTGTCGGGAAAGTTCTGGGCCACCTGGGCGGCATCACCGCCGAGACCATGCTGGAAGACCAGGGGAACCCCGCCCTGCCCCGTGTCGAATATCCGAAGCGCAGCATCGTCGCGCAGCATGACCGACGCCACCCCCATCAGAGCAGCCCCCGCAGGAAGGCGGCAACGCCGGGGGCTTCGTCGGCGGACAGTCCGTGCGTAACAAGCGGGCCATCGAATCCCACAGCCTTCAGCCGCGCGACGAAATCTGGAAAATCGACGATGCCTTGTCCTGCGGTGGCGAAGCGGCCGTCACCGTGGCGGTCCTTGGCGTGCGCCATGACGATGTGGCCGGCGGCCTCGTCGATCGCTGCGGCGACGATGGCGCGCGCCTCGCCCGGTGTCGCGTGCTCGAAGAGGTTTGCCGGATCCAGCACGATCTTGAGGTGCTTCGATCCCAAGTCGGCGATCAGCCGCGTCGCATCCTTCGCCGAGGTGACGATGTTGGCCTGCTCGGGCTCGATGCCGAGATCGACGCCAGCGTTTTCGGCCAAGGCCAGCGCCTTCGCCATCTCGACGGCCATGTCGGACCAGGCTGCCGGGGTGGCGTTGTCGGGATGATATGCCCATTGATCGGCGGCATTGCGGGAGCCGGTGCAGAGCGTGACCAGCGGAATGTCGAGGGCCGCCGCCGTCTCGATGACGATGGCGAGACGCCGGAGACCATCGTCGCGCACTGCCTTGTCGGGGTGCGCCATATTGTAGGTGCCGGACAGCGCAGCGATCGAGACACCGGTCGATTGCGCGGCGGCGCGGATGGCCTGAATGGCTGCATCAGGCACCGCATCCGGCATCGACGGCAGGCCGGCGCAGGCGAGATTGAACTGCGTCGTCTCATAACCGGCCTGCCGCACGGCTTTCAGCACGGCAGCCGGCTCGGTGCCCGCAAACGTCTTGGCGAAGATACCGAGACGCATCAGACCGCACCCGAGACCGAGGCGAGTTCAATCCGCTCGCCGGTCTCGACAGACCGGGCAATGGCGACCATGGCGCGGATCGAGGCGATGCCGTCCTCGACATTGGCGCCGCGCATCGGCGCACCGGTCAGCACCGTATCGGCAAGGCCTTCCAACTGGCGGCGGAAGAAATGGCCGTCGGCGCCGAGTGGCTTGTGGGCCGTGGCGGTCTTCTCGTGGAAGATATCGACCTCGCTGGCGCGGAAATACCAGGGGTTGAACGTCTTGGCGATCACCGAACCGTTCTCGCCATAGAGCTGAAAACCTTCGTGCCAGTCCATGCGCACGGCGACGGTAAGATCGAGATGGCCGAGCGCGCCGCTGGCGAACTCGGTCTCGACGAACCAGCAATAGGCGCCGAAACGTTCATTCAGGCGGGCGCGCACGGCGACGATTTCGCCGCACAGGAAGCGCGCCGTGTCGACCAAATGCGAGCCATGCGCCAGCATGAAATACTGCCGGAGATCCGCCTTCGGATTGCCCGACGGTTTCTTCGCCAGCTTGCTGGTGACCGGCAGCGGCTGCACCGCATCGGTGTTGGTGTAGCGGTGGGTGGAATCGCAATACCAGGCCTTCAGCGCCAGCACCTCGCCCATTTCGTCGCGGACGAAATCGCGCGCGGCCTCCAGCGCCGGATCGAAGCGCTTCATGTGGCCGACCTGCAGGATCTTGCCGGAGCGCTTCACCGCCGCCGCCAGCGCCTCGCCCTCCTCGACCGAAGTGCCGATCGGCTTTTCGCACAGCACATGCTTGCCGGCGTCAAGCGCCTTGACCGACATCGGCACGTGATAGGCATCCGACGTGGCGACGATGACCGCTTCCAGTTCGGGATCGGCGAGCATGGCGTCATAATCGGCATACATCTTTTGCGGCTCGTGGGTGGCGCCCATGCGGGCGAGCAGGTCGGGCGCGGCGTCGCATATGGCGTAGAGGTCGGCGTTGCCGGCCTTGACGCAGGATTCCAGATGCGCGAACTGCGCGATGGGGCCGCAGCCGAGCACGCCGACCCTGAGCCGTCTGTCCTGTTTCTTGATCATCGTCTCAGGCTCCGTAGCCGCGCATCGTCTGGCGGTTGGTCTTGACCGCGCCGGCGGGATCGGCGGCAGCCGTGTCGGATTCTTCTTCCAGCACCAGCCAGCCGTTGAAGCGCGGCGCGGTGCCGGCGATCTCGATCACTTCACGCGTGTCGCAGACCCCTTTACCCAGCATGGCCCAATTGCCCTTGGCGTCGACGTCCTTCAGGTGGATATAGCGGATGCGGTCCCGATAGGTGGTGAGCGTATCGGACATGTCCTTGTGGCCGCGCAGGATGTGGCCGGTATCGGGCACCCAGCCGACCAGATCGGGGTCGAGCAAGGCAAAGATCGTGTCGTAGTCGGCGCGGTCGAACAGCAGCGTGTTGTGGTGCGAACTCGGATGCACGGCGACGTGGACGCCGGCCTGGCGCCCGAGCTCGCCGGCCCTGTTGTAAACCTCCGCCGCAACGGCGAATTTGTCGTCGCGCGGCCCGTCGGAGACGACGGTCGCCGAGCCCATCGAGACAAGCGCGCCTGGGAAGGCGGCGGCGAAGTCGATCCAACGCTTGGCAGTTTCGAGGTCGTCGCCGATCTTTTCCTTCAACGTGAAACCGCTCTTGGAACCGAAGGCGAAGGAGACCAGCGTCAGGCCGGATGCCCCAAGCGCCGCGGCGAATTCCGCAGGCTTGCCGGCGTAGCGGCCGATCATGGTATCGGTGATCTCGATGCCGGCATAGCCGCCGTCGGCGATCGCCCTCAGCAGATCGTCGGGACCGCCGGTCCAGGCCTTGCCGAGCATTTCCCAGGTGAAGGTCTGGCAGCCGACTTTGAGGTCTTTCACGTTCATCCTTTCATTCCTTGATACCGCCTATTCCTTGATGCGCCCTGCGTCAGCCGTTCGATGATGTGGTGCGGGAAGAGCAACACGAGCACGGTCGGCGGAACGGTGACGACGGCCGCGGCCGCGGCGATATCGCCTGCCGGCAGACAGGCCCAATCATTCGATTGCGGCACGCGGGGGCCTGCTCCTTCGGTTCTCCTTGGGATGGACATCCTACTTGACCGAGCCCGCGGTCATGCCGGCGAGGAAGTACCTCTGGGCAACGAGGTAGATGAGCAAGAGCGGCAGCGAGCCGAGCACGCTCATCGCCATCATCTGGTTCCATTCGAAGGCGTGCTGCCCCATCAACAGCTGGATGCCGATCGGGACGGTGCGCATGGACGTCGACTTCGTCAGCGTCAGCGCAAAGAGAAATTCGTTCCAGCACAACAGGAAGGTGTAGACGGACGTCGCCACGATACCAGGCAATGAAATCGGGACAATCACCCGCCAAAGCGCTGTCCAACTGGTGCCGCCATCGACAGCCACGGCTTCATCGAGATCGCGGGGCAAGGTGTTCAGATATCCCGTCATCAGCAGGATCGCGTACGGCAGTGTAAAAACCAGGTAAGTCAGGATAAGTGCGACATAGGTATCGAAGATACCGTATGAGACGACAAGCCCGAAGAAGGGGATCAAAAGCGTGATCGGCGGAATGGTCTGCGTGCTGATGATGAGTGTGTTCAGGCTGCCTTTGCCGCGGAAGTTGAAGCGGCTGAACCCGTAGGCCGCCAGCAAGGCGATCAGCACCGTTAGCACGGTCACCGCTCCCGCCACGAAATAGCTATTAAAGAAGAAGCGCAGCTTTACCGGGTCGCCAAGGATGGCTGCATACGCTTCCAGAGTGAAGGCCTTTGGCAGGATGGTTGGTGGCAGGGCAAAGATTTCGGTATTCGATTTGAACGAACTGCTCAGCATCCAGTAGATCGGGAATGCCGCGAAAAAGAGCCCCGCTGCAAGCGCTGCATGGAGCGCGACGGTGATCAGCCTGTCTTTCGGCGTATGTCTTTTCCTCATGACTACCGAGCCTTTTGATAGCGAATGTAGAACAGCGTCAGGCCGAGAGAGATCAACAAGATGACCACAGCGCTCGCCGAAGCCTGCGACAGGTTGTAGCTCGAAAACGCCAGCTTGTACGTGTAGGTGCTGAGGACCTCGGTCGAGTAGATCGGGCCACCGCCCGTCGTTATCCAGATTAACGGGAAGACCTGCATGGTCCAGATGAAGTCGAGCAGCGAGATGCTGATGATGATCGGCATCAGCTGCGGGATGGTGATGAAGATCAGCTTCTGGTAGGCCTTCGCCTCGTCGATATCGGCTGCCTCGTAGAAATCCTTCGGAATGCCCTGCAGCCCCGCGAGCAGGCTGACCATCAAGAGCGGATAACCCGCCCAGATATTGGCGAAGGTGACGGCGTGCAGCGCGGTCTCGGGCGAGGAAAACCATTCGACCTTTGAACCGATGATGCCGATTTGCATGAGAATGCTATTCACGACACCGTTCGGCTCAAGCAGGAGGCGCCAGATCACGGCGATAATCACCGCGGTGAACAGCCAGGGCAGTATGTAGAGAACGCGCAGAATATTGCGCAGCGTCGGATTGATGCGGTCGCTGTTCAGCATGAGCGCGAAGAGCATGCCGATGGTCATGTGGAAAATGACACTCATGCATGTGAAGTAGAGCGTGTGCCACAGCGAAGCCCAGAACACGGGGTCGTCGAAGATCGCCTGGTAGTGTTTCAGTCCGGCAAAGGACGGGTCACGACGCAGCACCGCGCTGTTCTGGAACGAGTAGGCGATCACCGTCACCATCGGCAGCAGCATCAGAAGCCCGATTATGAGCAGCGAGGGCGACAGATAGAGGTAGGGTGCGACCGCTCGTTTCAGCTTATGGTGGGAGCGCTTTTGCCGGGTCATGTGCCAACCTTGGGATACGCCTTCAAGAGAAGGGAAGCTTCGTAGACAGATCCATCCATCTCGAATTGCCGATCCGTTGTTGCCGGGTGGCCTGCCCGAAGCCAGGCCACCCGGTCGGAGATTGCAAACGGGAACAGGCCGATCAGAATTTCGCCATCCAGCCCTTCTGAGTGGTGGCTGCGGCTTGTTCCGGAGACTGCTCGCCGGCGAGCATCTTCTGGGCTTGAACGTCCAACTGGGTCATCAGGTCTTCAGGCACCGGCAGGCCGGTGAACTCATTGGCGAGATAACCGGTCTTGAAGATTTCGAAAGCCTTGCCGAAAGCCTTGTCCGAGGTCACGAAATCGGGCTTGGCGTTGACGTTGCCCGGGAAGGCGTTTGCAAGCGACACGAGCTTGGCGTTCACCTTTTCACTCATCAGATATTGGACGAGTTTCCAGGCCTCTTCCTGATGTTTCGAGGCAGCAGAGATGCCGATGCCCCAGGAGGCATAGGGAAGGCCGCGCTTACCGGTATAGTTCTCCACGACCGGCACCGGGATGAGGTCGAAGTTCAGCTTGGGATTGCGCTTGCGGATGAGGTTCACATGCGCGAGCGAGTCGATCATCATCCCGACGCGGTCGTTGACGAACTCCTCGACCTTTTCCTGCTCGGTCTTCGTGGCGATGCCGGGCGAGATGGTGCCGGCGTCGTTGAGTGATTTGACGAAGGTGAGCATATCCACCACCGGTTTGCCCTCAAGGTCTGGCTTGCCGTTCGCCATCATCGACTGACCCGAAGCCCAAACCCACGACATCATGTCGTTCTGGACGCCGGATGGCGTTTGCAGCGACAGGGGCAACACCCAGCCATACTGGTTCTTGTCGGCGTTCGTCATCTTCTTGGCGGCTTCGAGAAACTCCGCACGGGTCGACGGCAGCTTGGTCACGCCTGCCTGGGCGGCGAGGTCCAAATTCACGAAGACCGGATAGACGAAGGAGGCCACGGGAAACATCACCGCCTTGCCGTCCACCTTGATGATGTCGGCGACCTGGCTCTTGTCGAAACCGCTCGCATCCATCATCGGATTCATGTCGGCGAGTGCGTTCTGCGCATTCAGATTGTTCACCCAGGCACCGTCGAGACCGACGACGTCGCTGAGCGTTCCGGTTGCAGCACCAACCGAGATCTGGTCTCGCGTGGTCGCGTAGGGGCCGCTGACCAGCGTCACCTTGATTCCGGGGTTTGCGGCCTCGAAGTCATCCATGATTGCCCTGAGCGAGCCAGCCGGCAATTCGGGCTCCCACCATTGGGTGAATTCCAGCGTCGTATCCGCCATGGCGCCGGTCGCACCAAGCAACCATGCGGCCGCGGCTATTTTCAGCATCGCGGGTCTTATACGAAACGTCATTTTCTCCTCCTTCTTTAGGATCGACCGCACAATGCGGCCGATCGTCTGCTTATTCAGAAGTCTTCTTATGCAGGCGCCTCACCCTCTCCCGCGGGTCTTGTTGCCGATATTCAGATCGCCAGATGCGTCCCGGGATCGAAGAAATGGAGCTTGGCGTCATCCAGGGCCAAGCTGATTTCCGAGCCGGAGCGGACTGTGCTGACCGGTTCGAATTTCGCCACCGCATTCGACGCCAGGCCGAAATCCTGCACCGCGTCAGGGTCGCCGGAGTCCACCCGGACCGCGTCGATGTTGAGATGGACGATATGTTCGGATCCGAGTTCTTCGATCGAGGTCACCTTTGCCGGTATCGTCTGATACTTGCGGCCGGATTCGAGGCTGCTGTCATAGAGATCCTCCGGTCGTATCCCGAACACGATCTTGCGCCCCGCATACGACCTCAAGTCCGGCCTGCGCACGAAGGCTGCATCCTGCAGCCGGATGGCCAAGGCGCCGGATATCAGTTCGTCGCCCGTCAGGGTCGCCTCGAAAAGGTTCATCGAAGGAGACCCGATGAAGCCGGCAACGAAGGCGTTCACCGGCGATTCATAGAGCCTCTTGGGTGTGTCGACCTGCTGCAGCACGCCGCCTTTCAACACCGCGACCCTGTCGCCCATCGTCATGGCTTCGGTTTGGTCGTGGGTCACATATATGGTCGTTACGCCGAGCTGCTTTTGCAGGCTGGTGATTTCGGCGCGCATTTGAACACGCAGTTTCGCGTCCAGATTGGAAAGGGGTTCGTCCATGAGAAAGGCTGCCGGCTCGCGCACCATGGCGCGGCCCATGGCAACCCTTTGACGCTGTCCGCCTGAAAGGTTCGCGGGTTTGCTGTCCAGCAGAGACGTCAGTTGAAGGGTTTTGGCGATCTCGTCCACGCGCTTTTTGCGCTCGGCCTTCGGCTTGCCCGCCAGCCGCATCGAGAAGGCGATGTTTTCGAACACCGTCATATGCGGATAGAGGGCGTAGCTCTGGAAAACCATCGCGATGTCGCGGTCCTTGGGCGGCATGTCGACGACGTCGACTCCGCCGATCCGAAGGCTGCCGCTGGTGACGTCCTCCAGTCCCGCAATCATCCGCAACGCGGTGGATTTGCCACAGCCGGACGGCCCGACGAGAATCAAGAACTCGCCGTTCTCGACCGACAGGTTCAATTGGTCGATTGCGTGAAAATTGTTCCCGTACGTCTTGCAGATATTCTCAAGAACGACTTCTGCCATATTCCTCCCTCCACAAGTCTAAGCCACTGATTTTTATGATTGTTCTCGGCTTATTTTCACCTGCGAAATGTTTCCGATAGTTCGGGCTATGTTGCCGTATCGGGCCCCGCATATTTCAGTTCGACTGCCGAAGGCGCGTTCGTCGATGCCAGGAGTTCCGTGACCTGGTCGTCGGTCGGAAGCGCCTCGCGCCCGCCCCGCCCCGTTATCGAAAGGGCCGCCGCCGCGGCCGCGAATGCAACCCGGCCTGCGGTGTCGGCCCCGCGCGTCAATGCAAAGGCATAGGCGCCATGAAAGCAGTCACCGGCGCCGGTCGAGTCGACGACGGCCACCCGGTGCGGAGGCAGGTGCCAGAGACCTGTCTCCTCGCGTCCGCGATAGAAGACGCCCCTGCCGCCATCCGTCAGAACCACGGCGGACCGCGACGGCAACCACAACGCATCGAGTATCTCGGCCGGCGACCGGCGGCCCGTGGCGGTCCGCGCAAAGCCGAGCGGAAGAATGAGATGGTCGCAGAGCCCCATCAGTCTCTCGGTGGCTGCGCCGCAGCTCCATTCGACATCGCCGAGGATCGCAAGGCCGAGATCGCGAGCCCGAGCCACGACATCCAGCGACCCGACCCCGTAACTATCGACGATCAGGACGGTCGCGCGGCTGAGGACCTCGTCCGGAAAGTCCGGCGCGGTGCCCAGCATCGCTTCGTCGTCATACGCGATGAACCGCTCCCCATCCGAACCGACGGTGATCTGCGAGCGCACCGGGCGCGCGTGCGGGTGGCGCGGCGCGAACGCGGTTTCAACACCGCTCGCAACGAGATCGCACGACACGGCGTCGGCGGCGGCACTGCCCAGCCATCCGATGAACCCGGCGGTTCCGCCGAGCCGCGCGACGGCGGCAAGTGCCGTCGCGACATTTCCCCCGAAAGCTCGGGCACTTTGCAGAACCTTCCCCTTGCCCGCCGACAACGGCTGATCGACATAGACGATGTCGTCGATCGCAATAGCTCCGAAGCCGAGGATTGAAGGGACGGTGGGCATCGTTCAGGCACCCGCCTTCGCCAAGGCGTCTTGCGCCGAAAGGCCGTCATGGATGACGCCTCGAAAGGCAATCGCTGCCTTTTCCGGATCGCCGTGCCCCCAGAGATTGCGGCCCACCACGGCACCGCGCGCGCCGGCACGGATGGCGTCCGCCGTCTGCTGAAGAGCGCCGAGCAGCGTGTCGGTCTTCGGACCACCGGCGATCACAACCGGCACCGGGCAGGTCCGAACGGTCTCTCGAAACGACTCGAAATCGCCCGTGTAGCCGATCTTGATCACGTCGACGCCGGACTCGTAGCCGATGCGTGCCGCATAGGCGATCTCGTCGGGGGTGAAGACGATCTTTGCCCCGTCGGTGAAATCGCGGGGGTAGATATGCGCCACCACCGGCATGCCGTAACGGGCCGCCGCATTCACCGAATCGGTCAGCCAGCGTATGTATCTGCCCTCGGTCGCGCCGCGCACCGGAATGGCCACGGCCAACGCATCGGCGCCAGCGCGCACCGCATCCTCGGGCGTTGCAATCAGTTCACTGATGCGATCGTCTGGGGTGAAGCAGCCGGCCTGGATCACCAGGGAAGCCTTGCCCGCGTATTGCGGCCACAGATGGCGCGCGGTGCCAGGCTGGATGCTGACGTAGTCGGGTTTGCCCACCATGACGCGTGCAAGCGCGCCTGGCAGGTCGGCAAGACCTCCTTTGCGCACGTCGCCATAGCCGACAAAGTGGTCGACCGCGCCGCCAAAAAGATTCCCCGATGGATGTGAGAAGAGGCGCGCCAGGCGCACCTTGGTTCCGAGGCTCATGAGTCCAAAACTCTCCAATCGATTGATTTCAAAATCCCGGACTAGTGTTTTCGAAAGAAAGGATAAATGCAATCTTTCGAAATCTTTCGATTTCGCGTATTTTTGATAGAGTGAACCGAGGCCAGGGCGATCGCTTGGCGCATGGAGGCAAGAACAGGGCAATGTTGTCAGAGCAGAGACGCCAATCGATCCTGGGTGAAGTGCAACGCAGCGGACAGGTTCGCATCAAGGACCTGTCAGACGATTTTGGCGTGTCGGAAGTCACGGTGCGCTCCGACCTCGAGATACTGGACCGCAAGGGACTGCTGACGAAGACCCGTGGAGGGGCGGTGATCCGGACCACAGATTCGACCACGGCCGCGTTCGCCCGGCGGATGCAAACGAACCTCGATGCAAAGAAACGCATCGCCCGGGCAGCGGTAGAACTGTTCGAGGACAACCAATCGGTCATCTTCGACGGCGGCTCGACATTGATGCAGGTTGCCATGCTGTTACCGCCGCTCAGCAATGTCGTGGTCGCGGCCACGGCGATGAATATCGTGCAGCATCTGATGCATCGGCCCGGGCTCGATGTTCACATGATCGGTGGCCGGGTCTATCCAGACACGGTGAGCACGCTGATCACCAATGCCGACACGGCTCTCGGCGGCTTGGTAGCGCATCAGGTCTTTGTTGGAGCGCATGCGATTGACTCGTCACTGGATGTGGTCGACGTGAACGAAGACATGGCGCGAACGAAGCGAAACCTCGTGCGCATGGCCCGGCGCGTTGTCCTCCTTGCGGATTCGAGCAAATGGGGCGTCAGCGGAACCTCCAAGGCATTTTCGCTGTCGAGCGTCGATGTCGTAATCACCGACGATGGCCTCTCCGGCCCGATACGCGGCCAGCTTGATAGGACCGGAGCCAAGGTGATCTATGCCTGACCCCCGTCGCGGTCCTTGGCGCCGACGCAAATATCCAATGCGCGCATGACCCACAGGCTTAGTACCGGCGGTCGGCCGCTTTTGATGTCTATCATTTTCTTTTCTCCTCCCAGGGCTGGCAGCCTCCCTATATCGTGCCAGCATTCCGCATGTTCTACAAAAATTTTACGCGCGTCAAGATTCAAAACGTTGTATAGCGCTTGGAACGCGACCCGTTACCGCCACGGCGGATCCGGCAGAGCATGACCGCATTGGGAGGAACGATCGAAATGCAGGCGGAATCGAAACAGAAACTCGGGATCGGCGTCATCGGCTGCGGCAACATCTCGATGACCTATCTGCGCAATGCCGCACTCTTCGGCGGCATCGAGTTGCGCGCCTGCGCCGATATTTCGGCCGACATGGCGGCGTTGCGGGCGAAGGAATACGGCATCCGGCCGCTTGGCGTCGACGCGCTGCTGGCCGATCCCGAGATCGACCTTGTTCTCAACCTGACCGTTCCGGCGGCGCATTTCGACATTTCCTTTTCTGCGCTTTCGGCGGGAAAACATGTCTTCACCGAGAAGCCGCTGGCGACCTCGGCCGGCGACGGGCGCCGGCTGGTGGCGGAGGCGGCAAAGCGCGGCCTGCTGCTCGGCTCGGCCCCCGACACCTTTCTCGGCGCCGCCGGACGGCGGGCGCGCCGGCTGATGGACGACGGCGCCATAGGCCGCCCGGTCACCGGCACCGCCTTCATGATGGGGCGCGGCATGGAACACTGGCACCCTAACCCGCAATTCTACTATCAGCCGGGCGGCGGCCCGGTGTTCGACATGGGCCCTTATTACCTGACCATGCTGGTCAATCTGCTCGGCCCGGTCGAGCGCGTCATGGCGATGGCGACGCGAGGCCAGGAGGAGCGGCTGATATCAGCCGAGGGGCCGTTCAAGAACACGACGTTCAAGGTCGGCACGCCGACCAACGTGCTGTCGCTGCTCGAATTCCGCTCGGGCGCGACCGTCACCTTCGGCGCTTCCTGGGATGTCTTTCGCCACTCCAACCATCCGATCGAATTGCACGGCACGGAAGGGTCGTTGCGCCTGCCTGACCCCGACACGTTCGGCGGCACCGTCTCGCTTTCCGAACGCGGCACTGAGTGGAAGGATTTCGCCAGCGAAGGCGAGCTCTACGGCGCCCGCAACTGGCCTTACGCGGCGCCCGACCGCGCCAATTACCGCATGCTCGGCGTCGCCGATCTGGTGCGCTCGCTCAAGACCGGTGCGACGCCCCGCGCGCCCGGCAATCTGGCGCTGCATGTGCTGGAGGTCATGGAGGCGATCCTGCATTCCGGCGAGACGCAAAGTTCGGTCGCCATTGCCGGCGACGTCGTCCAGCCGGCCCTACTCTCGGAGGACGAGGCCCGCGGCCTGCTGGCCTAGATGCAATCATGACGGAGATGGCGATGACGCTCGACCCCGATGCTTTGCGCGCCCTCGAAATCGGCCGTGCGGCCTGCGGCGAGCCGTTCGAGAATGGCAGCGTCGAAGCCGCGCGGGGCGCCTACAACGCTGCGTTCCCGACGCAGCAGGGCGAACATGAGCCGGTCGCGACGACTTCGCAACGGCAGATCGATGGGCCGAAGGGGCCGGTCACGATCCGCATCCATCGCGGCATCGGTGCGCCGCGAACCGGAGCGCGCGCCGTGCTCTATCTGCATGGCGGCGGCTGGGTCATCGGCAATCTCGATTCGCATGACGAGATCTGCCGCTGGCTGGCCAATCTGGGCAACGCCGTCATCATCTGTCCCGATTACCGCCTGGCACCGGAACACAAGTTTCCTGCTGGGCTCGAGGACTGCATGGCGGCGCTCCGCTTCATGGCGGAGCATGCCGGGGAACTCGGCATAGACCCGGCCCGCATCGGCGTCGCCGGCGACAGCGCCGGCGGCAATCTGGCCGCCGTGCTGGCGCTGCTTTCGCGCGACGGGATGGTGCCGCCGCTCGCCGCCCAGATCCTGTTTTATCCGAACACCGATGCCCGCCAGACGGCGGACAGCTACCGGCATTTCGGTGACGGCTTCGGGCTCACCGCCGCAACCATGGCCTGGTTCCGCGACCACTATGTGCGAACGCCCGACGACATTCTGCAGTGGCGCGTTTCGCCGCTGCTGGCGCCAAGCCTTGCCGGCGCCGCGCCGGCCTTCATCGCGGTCGCGGGATGCGACATCCTCGCCGATGAGGGCACAGCCTATGCGGAGCGGCTGCGGGCCGAGGGCGTGCCGGTGGTGCTGCGGCTTTGGCCGGGCCTGGTCCACGGCTTCGTCTCGATGGGCCGCCATATCCCCGCTGCACGGCAAGCGGTGAGCGAGACGGCGGCCTGGCTCCGGCAGATGCCGGATGCTCAGGCCGACTGACGCATCACCAGGGTGGCGCCAAGCTTGACGCTTCGCACCATGTCCTGTCGGGGCGGGTCGGCCTCCTCCAGCAAAGCCAACAGTATCTCCACGCTGCGGCCGGCCATGGTGGCGAAATCCTGGGCCATGGTGGTCAGTGGCGGGCAGGTGTAGCGGCTCAACGGATGATCGTCATGGGCGGCGACACGAAAATCGCAATCGGGCCGGCGGCCGATCTTCAGCCCGCGCGAGTAGGCGGCGGACATGACGCCAAAGGCCAGACGATCGTTGGCGCACAGGATGGTGCGGCCGGGCAGGCCTGCGGCCGCGAGCGTCCTTTCCATCCATTCATGGCCAATGCGCTCGAAGTCCCAGGTGTAGTCGAGCGCCGCGTCCATGACGACCGGCTCGAAACCCGCGGCCTCCATCGTCTCGACATAGCTTTGAAGGCGCTCGCTCGAATTGTGATTGACATGGGGAATGTCGACATAGACCGGCGGTTCGCCGGACCGGCAGAGATAATCGACCATGGTCGACGTGCTCTGATGGTTGTTGTTGCCGACGAAAGGCGTGTTGCCCTCGATGTAAGTGTCGAAATAGACGATCGGAATGTTCTCGCCCATCTTGTCGAAGACGCCCGGTTCGGAAACCGACCCCAACGGCGCGACAATGGCGCCCGCGACCTTCAGCGACATCAGCGTCCTGACCGATTCCGCCTCCAGTTTCGGCGAGCCGTGCGAAGAGATGACGATCGGCCAGAAGCCTTCATCGCGGCAACGCAACTCGATGCGGCTGACCATCTCGGCATAGAACGGATCGGTGACCGTCGGCACGACGATGCCGACATTGCGCGTGCGCTTGCGGTTGAGGTTGCGCGCGAAAAGGTTCGGCTGATAGTCCGATGAGCGCAGCGCCGCTTCTATGCGCGCCCGCGTCGCCGGCTTGACGCTCTCCGGATCGTCGAAATATTTCGACAGCGTCGGCCGCGACACGCCGCATGCCTGGGCGAAGTCATCCATTGTGCGATGCGTCTTCTCCGCCATCGATTAAAGCCTCCCTGCCGTCGCGCGCCAGCCTTGTCGTCCAGCCAGCACCAGTCTTGCGGCCGTAGCCGCAATGCGGCAATGCTTTGACGGAACTTATTCAGTTAAATTTCACACTTCTCGATACATTGCAAAATGATCGCACACGTCAAAATTATTTAATTACGCTCTGAAAGCGTCAGCCGACGCGATCGCCTACTGGCCGGAGCGCGCCAGGCACTCGCCGGCACACTGCGCGAGCTGCCGCAATTCGAGGCGCATTCGATGACGCTTAGGCGCATGAGATCTCCTCGATGACTTGAACGTTCCCAACGCGCGCGGCGCCAATGGCGTCGATGCTCAGTAGGGCAAGCCGACATAGTTTTCGGCAAGCGCGGTCGATGCGGCCCTGGAGTGCACGAGGTAGTCGAGTTCGGCTTCCTGGATGCGCTGGCCGAAGTCGCCGGTATCGGGAAAGCGGTGCAGCATGGTCGTCATCCACCAGGAAAAACGCACCGCCTTCCAGACCCGCGCCAGCGCCTTGCCTGAATAGGCGTCGATGCCGGCCGTGGATTTTTCGCGGTAGAAATCGCGCAAGCCCGCAAACAAATAGCGCACGTCGCTGGCGGCGAGGTTGAGACCCTTGGCGCCGGTCGGCGGCACGATGTGGGCGGCGTCGCCAACCAGGAAAAGCCGTCCGAAGCGCAACGGCTCGGCGACGAAGGAACGCAACGGCGCGATCGACTTTTCGAACGATGGACCGGTGACGACGCTCGCCGCCGTCTGTTCCGGCAAGCGGCGGCGCAACTCGTCCCAGAAGCGGTCGTCCGACCATGCCTCGACACGGTCGCCCTCGGGGCATTGCAGGTAGTAGCGGCTGCGGCGGGTCGAGCGCATCGAACACAGCGCAAAACCCCTCTCGTGGTTGGCGTAGACCAGCTCGCGATCGGCCGGCGGCACTTCGGCCAGCACGCCGAGCCAGCCGAACGGATACTGCCGCTCGAAGCTTTTCAGCGCGCGCTGCGGCACCGACTTGCGGCTGACGCCGTGGTAGCCGTCGCAGCCGGCGATGAAGTCGCAATCGATGCGATGCGTGACGCCATCCCTGTCATAGGTGGCGAAAGGCGCCTCGCCGTCGAAATCGTGCAGCGCGACATCAGCCGCTTGGTAGATCGTGGTCAGTCCGGCTGCATCACGCTTGTCCATCAGGTCGTGAGTCACTTCGGTCTGGCCGTAGACGGTGACATGCCTGCCGCCGGTGAGCGCCGCCATGTCGATGCGATGCAGGCGTCCGTCGAACGCGAGCGAGATGCCGGAATGCGGCAGCCCCTCGGCGTGCAGCCGTGCCGCAGCACCCGCTTCTTCCAGCAACTCGACCGTGCCTTGTTCGAGTACGCCTGCGCGTACGCGGCCGAGCACGTGGTCGCGGCTTGCACGTTCCAGGATGACCGTCTCGACGCCGGTGCCGTGGAGCAACTGTCCAAGCAGCAGGCCGGACGGTCCCGAGCCGACAATAACGACCTGCGTGCGCATCAATGTCCCAGGCTTTCGACCTCTGCGGCCAGTTCGGCGGCGAGGCGCAGCGACGCTGCCGTTGCGACGGCCATCTGGGGCAGCAGCAGCCACTCCAGCGTCCAGGCGGCGCCCGACCGTTCCTGCTCATGCACGAGCGCCTGATGCATGCCGGAAAGCTGCGTGGCGTTGAAGCGGGCAAGCGCCACCAGGGCCTCGGCCTTCACCGGGTTCTGTTTGTGCGGCATGGCCGACGAGCCGCCACCGCCCGAGAGCGCGATGTCGGTTCCGCCTTGCGCCATCAGCGCGATGTCCTGGCCGAACTTGCCGAGACTGCCGGCCACCAGCGACAGCCAGCCGGCAAAATCGGCGAGCGTATCGCGCTGGCTGTGCCATTGCGGCGCGTCGGCAAGGCCGAGTTTTGTCGCAAGGGCCGCACGCACCGCTGGTCCTTTCTCGCCGAGCTTTTCCAGCGTGCCGGCGGCACCGCCGAACTGCACCACCAACAAGCGCCTGGACTGTTCCGACAATCTTTCCTGGTGCCGTTGCAGCGGCGCCCGCCACGCCCTGACGCGATCGGCCACTTCGATCGGGATCGCCTTCTGCATGCGCGTCGCCCCGGTCAGCGCCTTGCCGCCAAAACGTTCTTCGAGCGAGGTGAGCCGGATGACGGTTTCGGTCAGGAGCAAGCCGAGATGCTCTACGACCGGCTTCAGCCGAAGCACAAGGCCGGTGTCGACAACGTCCTGGCTGGTGGCGCCGAAATGCACCTTCTGGCCATGCGGTTCGCCGACCGCGGCCCTGATCTGGCGTACCAGTTCCGGCACCATGACGCCGTCCCGGGCGACACCCGCCCGCAGCAGGGCCGTGTCCGGCCGGAACGTGGCAAGCGCCGCCGCGATGGCTGCCGCCGCGTCCTTCGTGATGATGCCGCTTTCGGCCTCCGCTTCCGCCAGCGCGCGCTCGAAGGCCAGCATCGCCTGGATTTCCGCCTCGACGGAAAAATGCCGGCTTGCTTCCTCATCGCCGAGAAGACCGGAAAGCAGCGGATGGTCGAAAGGCGATACGGTCATGTCCTGCTCCTCCTGACCATCAGCTGTCGAAGAAGACTGTTTCCTTCTCCCCCTGGAGATGGACGTCGAAGACGTAGGTGTCGCCGGTGCGCTCGGCGATCAGCGTCGGCACGCGAATGCGATGCTCGATGCGCGCCAGTATCGGATCCTGCGCATTGGCCGTTTCCTCGTCGGAGAAATAGAGCCTCGTGTGCAGGCCGAGATTGATGCCGCGCGCGACGATCCAGAGCGTGATGTGCGGCGCCATCAGGCGGCCATCCCGGAAAGGAACGCGGCCCGGCTTGATCGTCTCGAACGTGCACAGGCCGGTTTCCATGTCGGCCGGGCAACGGCCCCAGCCGATAAAGTTCGGATCGGCGGCACCGCGCAGTTCGGCCGGTGAATTGTAGAGCCCATCCGCATCCGCTTGCCAGATCTCGATCAGCGCGTCCTTCAAAGGCGTGCCGGTGCCGTCGAGCACCCGGATGCGCAGGCCGATGCGTTCGCCCCTGGTCTTGTCGTTGACCATGGTCACACCGAGGTCGCTCGCATAGACGCCGGCGATGCCGCAGAAATTCGGCGTCAGTCCGATATGGACGTATGGTCCGGCGGTCTGCGAGGGGCTTTCCCTGAGCCGATCCAGCGACTGGACCATCAATTGCCCTCCAGCCTGTTTTCGAACAGCGACGAGCGGCGCCCGCGCAGCACGATGTCGAACTTGTAGGCGCGCGCGTCGAAGGGGATGGTCGCTTGCATGTCGAGCGCGGCGATCAGCGTTTCGATGGCTGCCTTGTCGGGGATGCCGCGTGCGATCGGGCATTGCCAGATCAGCGGGTCGCCTTCGAAATACATCTGCGTGATCAGCCGCTGCGCGAAGCCATGGCCGAACACCGAGAAATGGATGTGCGAGGGCCGCCAGTCGTTCGGTCCGTTCGGCCAGGGATAAGGGCCGGGCTTGACGGTGCGAAAGGCATAGCCGCCGTCGTCGCCTGATATGGCGCGTCCGCAGCCGCCGAAATTCGGATCGAGCGGCGCCAGATAACCGTCGTTCTTGTGGCGGTAACGGCCGCCGGCATTGGCCTGCCAGAATTCGAGCAGCGCGCCGGGCACGCCGACGCCGCGTTCATCGAGCACCCGGCCATAGACGATGATGCGCTCGCCGAGCGCGCTCTCGCCGGGCTTGGCGAAAT
Organism: Mesorhizobium sp. M0587; assembly: GCF_040320945.1. Classification (NCBI taxonomy): domain Bacteria; kingdom Pseudomonadati; phylum Pseudomonadota; class Alphaproteobacteria; order Hyphomicrobiales; family Phyllobacteriaceae; genus Mesorhizobium; species Mesorhizobium sp. M0587. The sequence continues at coordinate 79,599 of NZ_JAMYQP010000015.1, read as the reverse complement.
TATGGATCAAGTCGGCGTCGAGCTCGCCCAGCATGGCGTGGCCGAAGACAGGGCCGGCTATTTCCGACAGCGTGTTGTCGAAGGCGAGCGGCGCCTTCTGCGGCGAGCGCAGCACTGACGTCTTGTAGTTCGGCGTCAGCGCCGGCGGATGCCATGTCCGGTCGCGCCGGAAAAAGGCGCCGGTCTCGGGCCCCCGGTTCGATCCGGACTTAGCGGGCATTCCTGGCTTCGTCCATTTCCGAAAACACTTCCTTGGCTATTCTGAAGGCACGGTTGGCGGCCGGCACGCCGGCATAGATGGCGACATGCAGGAACGCCTCGCGGATATCGTCACGCGAGGCGCCGGTGTTGGAGGTGGCGCGCACATGCATTGCGACCTCCTCATCATGGCCGAGTGCCGCCAGCAGCGCCAGCGTGACGATCGATCGCTCGCGCTTGGTGAAGCCTGGCCGTGCCCACACCGTTCCCCAGGCGGCCTCGGTAATCAGTTCCTGGAAAGGCTGGTCGAAACCGGTGGCGGCGACTTCGGCCCGGTCGACATGGCTGTCGCCGAGCACCGACCGGCGCACCGCGAGGCCGGCGCGGTATCTGGCTGTGTTGTCGGGGACCTCATCCATGGGTTTCTGCTCCAGAGGGAAGCGATGCGATGAAATCGCGGATCAAGGCGGTGAGCGCCTCTGGTTGCTCGATGCAAGGGATGTGCCCGGCGCCGCGGATGATCTCGAAACGCGCGCCGGGGATCAGACCGGCCAGCGAGCGGACGAGATCGGGAGGCGTCGAGCCATCCTGGTCGCCGACGGCACAGAGCGTCGGCACCGCGATGCGCCGTGCGCTGTCGGTGAGATCGGCGTCGCGGACCGCCATGCAAGTACCGACATAGCCGGGCAGCGCTTGTCTGACCAGCATGTTGCGGCAGCCGGCAAGCTCGGCAGCACGCGCGGCATGGAAATCCGGTGTGAACCACACTTTCATCACACCGTCGGCGATCGCCTCGATGCCGTCGCGCTCCACGATCGAGATGCGGCTGTTCCAGCTCTCGGCGGTGCCGATCTTGTGGGCGGTGTCGCTGAGGATGAGCGCCTGGACTATTTCAGGCCGGCGGGCATAAAGCCGCTGCGCGATCATGCCGCCGACCGAGAGGCCAAACAGCACCACTTTTTCGAATCCGAAATGGTCGAGAAGACCACTGAGATCGTCGACATGGTCGTCGATCGAACGCACGCCGCCGCCGATATCCGACAGGCCGTGACCGCGTTTGTCGTAGACGAGCAGAGGCACTTCACCGGATAGCCGCGCCACGACCTCGTCCCAGATCCGAAAGTCGGTACCGAGCGAATTGATGAAGACGATCGGGTGCGCCGCGCCGTTTGCCTCAACGTGAAGGTGGTGCAGCGTGATGCCGTCGATGGTGACGAATGGCACGATTTCGATCCTCCATCTCCAGATTGCACGAGGCATTTGGTTCGGTAAAATGATATTTTGTGCCGTTTCATTAACTTACAGGTTATCGAACTCATGTCCGAAGGCCGCATCCGCTTCCGTCACCTGCAAGCATTTCTCGAGGTTGCGCGGCAAGGAAGCGTGGTGAGGGCGGCCGATTTCCTGCACGTCAGCCCGCCGGCGGTGACCAAGACCTTGCGCGAACTGGAAGAGGCGCTGGGCATCGCCGTGGTCGAACGCGATGGCCGCGGCATCCGTCTGACGCGCATCGGCGAGATCTTCCTTCGCCATGCCGGCACGGCGGTCATGGCGCTGAAGCAAGGGGTCGATTCCGTCAGGCAGGACGGGTCGGTCAATCGCCACCCGATCCGCATCGGGGCGTTGCCGACAGTGTCAGTGCGCGTGATGCCGCTCGCCATGAGCCTGTTTCTCAAGGAAGGAACCAAGGCCGCGATCAAGATCGTCACCGGCGAGAACGCGGTACTGCTCGAACAATTGCGCATCGGCGCGCTCGATCTCGTCGTCGGCCGGCTGGCGGCGCCGGAAAACATGACCGGCTTCTTCTTCGAGCACCTCTATTCCGAACAGGTGCTGTTCGTGGTGCGCGCCGGACATCCGCTGCTCGATCCCGGGCAGGACGTGTTCACGCGCCTCGATGAATTCCCGATGCTGATGCCGACACGGGAATCGGTCATCCGCCCCTTCGTCGACCGGCTGTTCATCACCAACGGCATGACCGCGCCGGCCACCGAAATCGAAACCGTCTCGGACTCCTTCGGCCGCGCCTTCCTGCGGCAAAGCAATGCCGTCTGGATCATCTCGGCCGGTGTCGTCGCCAATGAGCTCGGCAGCGGCGCCTTCGTCGCCCTGCCGGTCAACACCGAGGAAACCAAGGGACCGGTCGGCCTGACGATGCGCACCGACGCGGCGCCCTCGCCGGCTTTCTCGATCCTGCTGAAGACCATCCGCGAAGCGGCTAGGCAAGGCAGCTGAGGCTTCGGAACGTTCGAGCCGGTGGTCTTCCTGGCCTGAAGTCATCGCGCCGCCGGCAGCCGGAGCATCTCAACATCGCAATTCCGTCGCCGCTCGAGGCGAACTCATCTGGTGCTGCCCGGCAGCGGAATTCTTTGCGATCGGCGCGCTCCCCTCCCTTGACTCCAATCACCGTGCCTATAAGACATATCATATGAATAGTATGAAGAATAAGAAATCATTCAGCGCTGCGCGCACTTCGCGTGTCGCGGTCGCGGTATTCAGCGGCTCGACGGCGCTGCACGCGACGGTCGTCGAGCAGATTGGATTGCGGATCGTGCAGGGCGATTTCCTGCCAGGCGAGGCGCTGCCCAATGCCGACGATTCCAGCGAGATGCTGGGGGTCAGCCGCACGGTGCTGCGCGAAGCGATCAAGGTGCTGGCCGGCAAAGGGCTGGTGGAGTCGCGGCCGAAGACCGGCACGCGGGTGCGTCCCCGCTCCGACTGGAATTTCCTCGACCCGGACGTCCTGTCATGGCGCTACGCCAGCGGCGTCAGCGCCGACGACGTCCGGGCGTTGTTCGAACTGCGCCGGGCCATTGAGCCGATGTCGGCGGCACTCGCCGCGCAGCGTGCCACACCGGCGCAGGTTGCCGAGATCAACGCCGCTCTGGCCGAGATGGAAGCGGTTGTCGACGATGGCGACCGCTTCGCCAAGCCTGACCTGCTGTTCCACCAGACCATCCTGCGCATGACCGGCAACGAACTGATCGGCTCGCTGGCGGCGCTGGTCGAAACCGCCCTGGTAATGAGTTTTCGCCTCTCCAACGACAATCCGGAAGGGCAGCGTCACTCCTTGCCGCTGCACAGGGAAGTGGCCGAGAAGATCGCGGCTGGCGACGCATTGGGTGCGCAAAAGGCACTGCTGGTCCTCATCGACAATGCCGAGGAAGACGTGCGCCGCAGTGTCGAAAACCGCAACAAACGCCGCAACGATCGGGGTCAGGTATCGTGACCGACACCAAACGCAAGCTGCGGTCCGAGGCCTGGTTCGGTGGCGAAGGCAAGAACGCCTTCATGCATCGCAGCTGGATGAAGAACCAGGGCATTCCCGCCGACGCTTTCGACGGTCGCCCGGTCATCGGCATCTGCAACACCTGGTCGGAATTGACGCCCTGCAATGCGCATTTGCGCGCGCTGGCCGATCACGTCAAGCGCGGCGTCTATGAGGCCGGCGGGCTGCCGCTGGAGTTTCCGGTGATGTCGCTGGGCGAAAGCAACATGCGCCCGACAGCCATGCTGTTTCGCAACTTGGTCAGCATGGATGTCGAGGAATCCATCCGCGCTAATCCGATCGATGGCGTGATCCTGCTTGTCGGCTGCGACAAGACCACGCCGGCGCTGCTGATGGGGGCTGCGTCGTGCAACCTGCCGACCATCGCCGTTTCGGGCGGGCCGATGCTGAACGGCAAGTTCCGAGGCCAGGATATCGGCTCGGGCACCCATGTCTGGAAATTCGCCGAGGAGGTGAAGGCCGGTCGCATGCCGGTCGCCGACTTCCTCGCCGCCGAACAGGGCCAGAGCCGGTCGGCGGGCAGTTGCATGACCATGGGCACGGCCTCGACCATGGCCAGCATGGTGGAGGCGCTCGGCATCGGCATGCCGGATAATGCGGCGATCCCGGCCGTGGATTCGCGCCGTGGCGTGCTTGCCCAGATGGCCGGGCGCCAGATCGTCGAACTGGTCCGCAGGGACGTGACGATTTCGCAGATCCTCACCAGGCAGGCGTTCGAGAATGCCATCCGCGTCAATGGCGCGATCGGCGGCTCGACCAATGCTGTGCTGCATCTGATCGCCATAGCCAACCGGATCGGCGTCGATCTCGGCCTCGATGACTGGGACCGCCTTGGCCGCGATGTCCCGACCATTGTCGACCTGATGCCGTCGGGCCGGTTCCTGATGGAAGATTTCTACTATGCCGGGGGGCTGGCTGCGGTCATGGCGTCGCTTGATGAAGTGGGGCTTCTTCATCGCGACGCCATGACCGTCAGCGACAGGACGATCGGAGAGTTGATCGACGGCGCGGCCAACTATAACAGCGAGGTCATCCGGCCGCTGAGCGAGCCCTTGACCAAGCAAGGCGGCATCTCGATCCTGCGTGGCAATCTGGCGCCCAACGGCGCCGTCATCAAGCCGTCGGCGGCAACGCCGGAGCTTATGCAGCATCGCGGCAAGGCCGTCGTGTTCGAGAACATCGAGCATTATTACGCGCGCATCGACGATCCGGAGCTGGATATCGACTCCTCGTCGGTGATGGTGCTGAAGAACTGCGGGCCGCGCGGCTATCCCGGAATGGCCGAGGTTGGCAACATGCCGCTGCCCGCCAAGCTGCTCAAGCAGGGTGTCTCCGACATGGTGCGGATCTCCGACGCGCGCATGAGCGGCACCGCGTACGGCACGGTGGTGCTGCACGTGGCGCCTGAGGCCGCCGCGGGCGGCGCGCTGGCCCTGGTGCGCGACGGCGATTTCATCGAACTCGATGTTGCCGGCCGCCGGCTGGAACTCTTGGTTTCGGATGAGGAGCTGGCGATCCGCCGGCGTGACTGGAAGCCGCCGGCGCCGCCCGAGGGCGGCTACCAGAGCCTTTATGTCGAGCGCGTGCTGCAGGCCGACAAGGGCTGCGATTTCGACTTTCTGGTCGGCCGCCGCGATGCCGGCATTCCTCGGCATTCCCACTAGAGAGGCGCGCGATGACGGATGAAATCGGCTACGCGACCTACCCCAGCCTCACGGGTCGCAGCGTCTTCATAACCGGTGGCGGCAGCGGCATCGGCGAAAGTCTGGTGCGCCATTTCTGTGCCCAAGGCAGCCGCGTCGCGTTCGTCGATCTGGCCGAGGAGCTTTCACGGCGCCTGGTCGATGCGATCGCGGCCGAGGGGCAGCCCGCGCCGCTGTTCATTCCCTGCGACCTGCGCAACGTGGAAGAGCTGCAGGCAGCCACCGCGCAAGCAATGCGGCACAACGGCCCGATCCAGGTGCTGTGCAACAATGCCGGCAACGACGACCGCCACCAGACCACGGACGTGACGGTGGCATATTGGGACGACCGCATGGCGGTCAATTTGCGCCATCAGTTCTTTGCAGCGCAAGCGGTGCGCCCGCAGATGAGCGCGCTGGGCGGCGGCTCGATCATCAATTTCGGCTCCATCACCTGGATGGTCGGCGATGCCGATTGCCCCGCCTATGTGACGGCCAAGGCGGCGGTCTACGGCATGACGCGGGCACTTGCCCGCGAACTCGGCCCCGAGCGCATCCGCGTCAACTGCATGGTGCCGGGCTGGGTGATGACCGAGCGCCAGATGCGCCTGTGGCTGAACCCGGCCGGCGAACGCCAGATCGAGGAGAGGCAGTGCCTTCCCGACCGGCTGCGGCCTTCCGACATCGCGCGCATGGCGCTGTTCCTCGCCGCCGACGACAGCCGCATGTGCACGAGCCAGCAGTTCATCGTCGATGCCGGCTGGGTGTGACCGGTTCAGTCTTGGAAGAAGGTGGTTTCATGCGTCTTGTTCAATACAGAATGCCCGATGGCAGCAGAAGGGTCGGCCGTGTCTCCGACGACGGCGATCACCTGCACCCGCTCGAAAAGACCGGCAGCGTACTGGAACTGGCCGAAGCGGCAATTGCCGAGGGCGCATCAATCGCCGCGCTGGCCGGGAAGCGGGCGGGCGCCGCTGCGATCGACTATGACGAGCTGTTGCGCGACGGCCGCGTGCTGGCGCCGGTCGACCATCCCGAGCCGGCGCGCTTCCTGGTCACCGGCACCGGCCTGACCCACACCGGAAGTGCCGCCGCGCGCGACAAGATGCATGTGCTGACCCATGGCGAAGATGCCGAGGAATCGGATTCGCTGAAGATCTTCCGCATGGGCCTGGAGGGCGGCAAGCCCGCTGCCGGGCAGATCGGGATCCAGCCCGAATGGTTCTTCAAGGGCGTCGGCACCTGCGTCGTGCCGCCCGGTGCGCCACTGCCGATGCCTGCCTTCGCGCGCGCCGGCGCCGAGGAGGCCGAGATCGTCGGCCTCTATCTCAATGGGCCAGACGGCCGCCCCTACCGCATCGGCTATGCGCTCGGCAATGAATATTCGGACCATGTGACGGAAGCCGAGAACTACCTCTATCTCGCGCACTCCAAGCTGCGCTCCTGCTCGATCGGGCCGGAAGTGCTTGTCGGCGACCTGCCCGACGAAGTGCGCGGCCGTTCCCGCATCCTGCGCGACGGCGCTGTGATCTGGGAGCAGGAATTCCTGTCGGGCGAAGCGCACATGTCGCATTCGATCGCCAATCTCGAACACTTCCATTTCCGCTACCCGATGCACCGCAGGGCGGGCGACCTGCATGCCTATTTCTTCGGTGCGGCGGTGATGAGCTACGCCTCCGGCGTCAAGACGGCTGCCGGCGACGAGTATGAAATCCAGGCACAGACATTCGGCAAGCCACTGCGCAACCGGATGGTGTCGGTGCCGGACGAGGGACTGGTCGCCGTCACCCGGCTGTGACGGCGCATGTCCGGAAATAGCGGTCCAACAGAATGACAATGGGAGATTAAAAATGGGACTGAAGAAACTGTTTCTGAGAATGGCGACGATCGGGCTCGGCATCGGCCTGATGACATCGGCGGCGCTGGCCGCGAACCTGCGGGTGCTGGCCTGGGACGGCTATGCCGACCCGGACTGGGTCAAGGATTTCACGGCGGCGACCGGAATCGGCGTCGATGTCGTCTTCATCGGCAGCGATGACGAGATCTGGGCCAAGATCAAGGGCAGCGAAGGGCAGGACTTCGATGTCTTCGCCGTCAACACCGCCCAGCTGCAGCGTTACATCAAGGCCGATCTGGTATCGCCGATCGACGTGACGAAGCTCGCCAACCAGAAGGAAGTGCTGCCGCGCTTCCGCGACCTGACAAAGGTGAGCGGCGACACCAAGGACGGCAAGGTCTACGGCATTCCGTTCTGCTTCGATTCCATCGGTCTCATCTACGACACCGACAAGGTCAAGCCGGCGCCGACCTCGATGTCGGTCCTGTGGGACCCGGCCTACAAGGGCAAGGTGCTGGCCTACGACAATGGCGAGCACAATTTCTCGTTCACGGCGCTGACGCTCGGCTACAAGGATCCATTCAATCTCGACGAAGAGCAGATGGCGGCGGTCAAGGCCAAGCTGGTCGAACTCAAGCGCAACGTGCTGAGCTTCTACACCACCGCCGACGAGGCGCAGCAGATCTATCAGAACAACGATGTGGCATTGATCTGGGCCAATTACGGCCAGCAGCAGGTCAAGGCGTTGCAGAAGATCGGCGCCCATGTCGCCTACGTCAACCCGAGCGAGGGCGCGCTGGCCTGGCTCGACAACTGGGTCGTTTCCAAGGGCGTCCGCGACAATGCGGCGGCCGAGAAGTGGATCGACTTCATGCTGACCAAGAAGGTCAGCGGCGAGCTTTCAGAACGCACCGGCTTCGGCAACACGGTGACGGAGACGAGCAGCGCCGGCGGCAACGACAAGCTTGTCTGGCTCGACAATGTCGAGGACCCGCTGAAGCGCTCGGACATGTGGAACGAAGTCAAGGCGACGCCCTGACCTTTCCGCACCCCCACTTCGAAGGACCCGGCGGTCCGGACGTTCCGGACCGCCGACGCGTATGCGAGAGTATCTTATGAACCAGAACGCCGACCTACTGACGCTGCGGTCCGTCTCGAAATCCTACGGCACGGTGCCCGTGCTGCACGACATCGACCTGTCGATCCGGGACGGCGAGTTTCTGACCGTGCTCGGGCCGTCCGGCTCCGGCAAGACCACGGTCCTGCGGCTGATCGGCGGGCTGGAGCCGCTGAGCTCGGGCGAGATCCGCCTGGACGGCCGGGACATCAGCCGCATGCCGATCAACCAGCGGCCTTTCAACACCGTGTTCCAGGACTATGCGCTGTTCCCGCACCTGACCGTTTCCGGCAATGTCGGCTATGGGCTTTCGGTGCGCCATATCCAGCGCAAGGAGATCGAGCGCCGTGTCGCGGAAGCGCTGGAACTGGTCCAGCTCGAACGTTTCACCGATCGGTTCCCAGCCCAGCTCTCGGGCGGCCAGCGGCAGCGCGTCGCACTGGCCCGGGCGCTGATTTGCCAGCCGCGCCTGATCCTGCTCGACGAGCCGCTTGCCGCGCTCGACCTCGAGCTGCGCCGACAGATGCAGGAATTCCTGAAATCCATACAGCGCGAAATCAAGACCACTTTCCTGTTCGTCACCCACGACCAGGAAGAGGCCATCGGCATGGCCGACCGGATCTGCGTCATGCAGGCCGGCCACATCCGCCAGCTCGGCACGCCGCACGAGCTTTACTACAAGCCGAACTGTGAGTTCGTGGCGCGTTTCTTCGGCGAGAACAATCTGGTGGCCGGAAAACTCGGGATGGTCCAGGGCGCCCTGCGATCGATCGAGACGGCACTCGGGCGGCTGGTCTGCTCGATCGACGGCCAGCCGCATCTGAAAGCCGTGGCGGATGGCGCCAGCGCCTTCGCTGCATTCCGTCCCGAGGCCTTGCACCTCGCTGGCGCGGACGACACCCAGAACCGATTTTCCGGCACGATCGCCGATCTGGCCTTTGCCGGCTCATCGACCGTCGCCACCATTACCGCCGGCGCCGACAACGCCGCGCAACGCCTGCGGCTGCGGGTCCCAAGCCGGATCGGCGGCAGTGCACTCACATCCGGCGGGGCGGTATCCCTCTCCTTTGCGCCGCATGAAGGCCACCTGGTGCTGGCATGAACGAAACCGGCTCGATACCGCCCGCGGAGAGGCGATGGTCTCTGCTGGTGACGGTGCTGGCCTTCGCCCTGCCGGTGGTCTTTGTCCTGGTACCGCTGGCGATCTTCCTCGGCTACAGCTTCTTCAGCGTCGACCAGGGCACGATCGTCTACGGGCTGTCGCTAGGAAATTATATCCGCTTCCTTACCGATCCAGTCTTTCTCCCGGTGTTCTGGAACACCATCATGCTGTGCGTCTCGGTGGCGGTCCTCTGCATTCTGCTTGCCTATCCCGCCGCCTATTTCCTGACGACATTGAGAGGGCGCTGGCGCTACGCCTTGCTGATGCTGCTGCTGGTGCCGTTGCTGATGAGCTACGTCATCAAGATCTACGCGATCCGCAGCATTCTCGGCCTCAATGGCTTTCTCAACAAGGCGCTGGTGGCGCTCGGCATCCTGCGGGAACCGTCGACGCTTTTCGTGTTCAACATGAACGCCATACTGCTGACGCTGACCCTGCTGCTGATCCCGTTCGCCATCCTGCCGATCTTCCTGTCGCTGGAGCGGATCCCGCAGACGTTGCTGCGTGCTTCCGACGATCTTGGCGCCAGCGGCTGGCAGACGTTCCTGCGCATAACCTTGCCGCTCAGCCTGCCCGGCGTCGCCTCGGCGGCGAGCTTCGTCTTCGTGCTGGCAATCGGCGATTTCCTGACACCGCAAATGGTCGGCGGGATCAGCGGCTTTACCTTCGGCCGCATCCTCTACAGCCAGTTCGGCACGGCCTATAACTGGCCGTTCGGCGCGGCGCTGTCTGTGGCATTGGCGGTCGTGGTCATCGTCGCAATCCTTGTCGGCGAACGCTTCGGGCGCAGCCGGGGAACGCCGATATGACCGCCCTGCCCCGCCCGTCCACCATCTTCCTGGCCGCGATCACGACACTGGTTGCCGTGCTGCTCTACAGCCGCTGTTCGTGCCGATCGTGTCGTCGTTCTTCGCGGTGTTGCATGGCAGTGTCGACTGGTCGTCACCGACCGTCTCGACCTATGTGGCGCTGGCCGAAAACCATGACATCCTGGCCGCCCTGCGCACCACGCTGATCGTCGGTCTCTGCACCGTGATCCTGTCCGTGGTCAGCGGAACGCTGCTGGCGCTCTACTATCACGGCCGCCGTTCCGGGCGTTCGGTGCTGCAGTTCATCATCTTCCTGCCGTTCCTGATGCCACCCATCATCAGCGGCCTGGCCCTGCTGATCTTCTTCCGCGAGATCGGCCTTGAACGTTCGTTGCTGACGGTCGTGATCGGACACACCGTCTTTGTGCTGGCGATCGTCTATCGCACCGTGCTGATGCGGTTGCAGTCGATGAGCCGCACGCTGGTCGAGGCGTCCTACGATCTCGGCGCCACGGGCTGGCAGACCTTCTGGCGCATCATCCTGCCCAATCTGTCGAGCGCCATGGTCGGCGGCGGCATCCTGGCCTTCGCGCTGTCGTTCGACGAAACGATGATCACCATCCTGGTCACCGGCACGCAGAGCACGCTGCCGGTCAGGCTATGGGCAATGATGCGGCTCGGCTTCTCACCCGATATCAATGCGCTGGTGGCGCTGATCCTGATGTTCACGGTGCTGCTTTGCATACTCGCCGCCCGTTTCCTGATCCCCAGGCAAGTCGCGACGGAACGGACGTAAGAACGATGCGGGGCAATGCCGGCAAAACGATGCCCGGCATCGACCTTGCGGGGCCGATACCGGGCGGGACAAATAAGATGCCTTACTGAAGCTTGGCTTGCAAAGCGTTGACGTCGTCGGTCGTCATTTCGCCGTCTGTCGTCACCTTGCCGTCGACGATCTTCCACAGCCGGAACGGGCCGGTGATGTCGCCATATTTGTCGAAGGCGACCGGACCGATGACGCCTTCGTAGCGGATCGGCTTGCCGTCCTTGATCAAGCCGAGCGCCTTGGCGAACTCGTCCTTGCCGGCGAAGATCGGCGTGCCGGCCGGGTCGACCGCCTTGTACATCGCGTCCTTGATCTTGGCCGGATCCTCGGAGCCGGCAATAGCGATGGCGAGGCCGACGATGGCGCCGGCATCGTAGGAGCGGTCGGCGGCCGGATTGGACGGCTCGATGCCGGAGAATTCCTTGTAGTTTTTCATGAAGTAGTCGGTCGATGCGGTTGGGCTGGTGCCCGACGACGTGCCATAGGCCTCCTTCAGGTAGTCGGCGCCGACGGATTCGATGAAGTCGGGGCTGTTCATGCCGTCATTGAGCAGGAATTTCTGCACGCCGCCTTGCGAAATCCAGGTGCGGGCGACCGTTGCACCGTCGACCGGCGTGCTGACGAGATAGAGCCCATCCGGTTCGCCACCCATAGCCGCGGTGACTTCGGAGGCATAGCTCGACTGCTTCTCGTTGTATGGCGTATCGGACACGATGGTGCCGCCGAGCGCTTTATAGGCGCGCGAGAATTCAGCCACCATGTTGACGCCGAAGTCGTTGTTGACATGGATGATCGACAGTTTCTTGAAGCCCTTGTCGATGGCGTATTTGGCGGCGGCGACGCCTTGCAGAGCATCCGAGGTGATGGTGCGGAAGAAGATGCCGTTGGTCTTGCCGTCGCGGCCGAGCGCCGTCAGCGTCGGCGAAGACGAGGCAGGCGAGACCTGGACGATCTTGGCGGGCGCCGTGACCGAGGTCAGGATCGGGATCGACACCGACGAGATGATGCCGCCGATGATGACCGGCACTTTCTTGACCTGGACCAACTGGGTGGCGGCGTCGACCGCGATGTTGCCCTGGCTCTGGCTGTCGCGCGTGTCCGCCGCCAGATCGCAGCCGCGCACGCCGCCGGCTGCGTTGATGTCACGGAAGGCCATCTCGACCGACTTGGCGCCGGCCTGGCCATATTCGCCGGCCGGCCCGGTCAGTTCCATGACCAGGCCGACGGTGATCTTGCAATCGGCGGCCTGTGCCGCACCGGCGATCGTCACGAGAGCGAGCGCGGTGGTGAGTTGGAGTATCGTTTTTGTCATTGTTGTTCCCCTTTCGTTGTTCTGATCTCTGGAGCCTGTTCAGCCTTCCGGCATCTGCAGCCAGGTTTCATGCAGATGTCGCCATTCGACGCCGTTGGGCGCCGATGAACTGATGGTGAAGACGGCGCTCGACTGGCGGCGGCTGTGCCTGCCCGCGCGCAGTTGCGCCTCGACGTAGAAGACGACGATGGTATCGGCACTCTGCCAGCCGGTCCGGATGCCCTCTATCGCGATGGCAAAGCCGTCGTCGCAAGTGGCGCGGCTCGAGCGGACATGATCGACGACCGCCGCCCGATCGAGAACCTGGCCGTCCGGCGCGACCATGGCGAAGCCTTCGCCCATGGCGCGTTCGAAGCGGCTGAAATCGACCTCGTCTGCGCGCGCGGCAACGAACCAGCCGACGAAGAAGCGATGCAGGTCGATCACCTCGGCGCTGGCCCTCGAAAACAGCGTGTCGTTGATGGCGCTCATGTCCGACCCGCGTTCAGATTGTAGTGCATGATCGATCCGTGACGGCCGTGGCGGTCGCGCTCCAGCGTGTAGACGTCGCCCTCGAGGCCTTGGCTTTGCGCGATCACCGACGCGATTTTCGCGCGATCCTGGGCATCAAGCGCGATGTCCATGATTTTCGCATTCGCCAGCGCATGCGCCTGGTTGCGGGCGCCGACGATGACGGCAGCCACTTGCGGCTGTGCGAGCACCCAGGCGCTCGCCACTGTCGCGATGTCGACGCCATGGCGATCGCCAACGGACTTCAACGCCTGAAGCAGCTGCTGGAACAGATCCCAGCCGCCAAAATCGTCTATGATCAGCTTGTATTTGACCAGCGACCGGTTCTCGAGCGGCGTGGCGGGCTCGGCCGCGCCCAGCCATCTGTCGCTGAGAAAACCGCCGGCCACGGAACCGTAGCAGAGGAAGCTGACACCGTTTTTCGCGGCGAGCGCGGCGAGGCTGTTGCCCGGCCGCTGGTCGAGCACCGAATATTGCAGTTGCTGGCTGACCAGCGGGATGCCGGCGGCGAGGATTTCGGCCAGCCGCGGCGTGTCGAAATTGGTGGTGCCGAGATTACGCACCTTGCCTTCCAACCGAAGCTCGTCGAGCCATCCCATCGTCTCGACATAGCCGGCTATCGCATAGTCCCACCAGTGGAACTGCACGAGATCGAGCCCTTCGGTCTTCAGCCGCCGCAACGACTGGTCGATGATGCCCCTGATATAGTCGCGGCTGATGTTGGCGAGCCGTTCGAGGTCGGGCACCAGTTTGGTATGCACCTTCATCCTGGCCGCGACGTCGAGGCCGCGCTCGCTAGCCAGCCGCAGACGCGCGGCGCCGATCAACTCCTCGACGCCGGTGTAGATGTCGGCGCAATCATAGGTCCAGATGCCGGCGTCGAAGGTGGCGATCAGGTCGGCGACCGCCTGCTGGCGGTCGATGGCGCCATGCCCGCCGGCCAGTTGCCAACCGCCGCGAATGACACGCGAGATGGTGTAGCCGGGGCTGAGTTCGAAGGTCTTGGCTGTCATCCGCGGTTACCCTCCTCCGGCAGCGGCACCGCCGTCGTCTCGGCATGGCTGAACCGCCTTTTACCTGTCCTGACGATCCGCAGCCGGCTGGCGCAATTGGGATCGGGACAAGCAACCTCGGCATCCGATGTCATCCAGTCGTTGGCGTGGGTCGGTCGCTGCTTTGCCGCCAGCAGCGGCAGCACGGCGGCAAGCGAATAGATCGAGAAGCCTTGCCCCGCCGGCATCGACAGCATCTCGCCCTTGAGCTCGAAATAGTCGCCTTGCTTGGCGCCGCAATAGATCGGCTTGCCCTGCGGGATGACGGCCTCGACGCGAAGGTCGAAGAGCTCGAAACTGTCGTCAGCCATTTGAGGCCTCCACCAGGCTGAAGGTCACGTCGCAGGCACCGTTGCGCCGGATCACCCCACATGCGGCGGCGAACTGTTCGCGCTCCTCAGGCGGCACCTGCGCCACCACGCTGCCGGCGAGCCAGCCGATCGGGAACAAGAGACGCGCGCCTTGCCCGTAGAACAGGCCGATATCGAAGATCGCACTGGGGTTGCCGCCCCACATGCGCGGCGGCACGTAGGACAGCACGATGTCTCCCGGCTGCGGCGTCAAAGTCGCGTTCTCCGCCGGCAGGGCTTTTGCATAGGCCTGTCCCTTGAGATCGGCGGCGGGCACCGGGCAGGAGATTTCCGGCCCGGTCCACATCGCATGGATGCCGGGGACGACGCGCGGAGTGCCCAGATAAGCCCTGAGAAAGGCTGCATTCTCCGGCGCCTTGCCGGGCAGCAGCTGGGCCGTGACGGAGAGCTTCGAGCGCGGCTCGGTGATGCTGATGGCGGTCATGTCCGGTCTTTCGCGGCGGCGGATTGCAGCTTGCTGCGCAGGAAGGTGAAGGGCCGGCTGATGTCGGCGGCCAGCGACTCGCGCGCCGCCTGCGCGTCCTGAGTGGCCAGCGCGGTAACGATGCGGCGGTGATACTGGGCGGTGTCGACCTCGCCGGCTTCCGAGAAGGCGTAGATGGCGACGCGAATGCAGGGTCCGGATTGCAGCCATAGGCTCTCGATCATCGGGATCAGCACGGCCGAGCCGCAGGAGCGATAGATCTCGAAATGAAAGCTCTGGTTGAGCGTGACTTCGCGATCGACATCCTTCTTGTGTTTCAGCGCCCGCATCTCGTCCCATTCGCCCAGGATGGTCTCGATGGTGGCGATCTGGCGCGGGCCCATGCGCGCGGCGGCCAGCGCGATCGCCTCGCCCTCGATCAGGATGCGGGCACGCAGGAGATCATCCAACCGTTCCAGCGTGATCGGTGGCACCCGCACCGAGCGGTTGGGCAGAGCCTCCAGCGCCTTTTCCGTGATCAGCCGGCCGAGCGCCTCGCGCACCGGCATGGTCGAGGTGACCAGCGCATCGGCAAGGCCCCGGATGGTCAGCACCTGGCTTGGCTCGAACAGGCCGCCGATCAAGGCACGGCGCAACTCGGAGTAGACGCGATCCTGCACGGTCTCGCGGCCGACCGGCGCAAGCTGGGCAGCGATCGCTTCATTGTTCTTTTCGATGGCAGCCTTTTGCATGGAAATCCATCTCGGCCCGTTTTCGGCTTGCGGATGAAATTAAAGCCGAATAGCGTGATCAACGCAAGTGTGATCACAAATCAAAATCAGGAGGCGGCACCGATCGTCTTCGGCCAGAGGGTTTGATGAGCGAGGCAACCGAACGGCACGGGCGGGAGACCCAAGCGCCGGTTCTAAGCGCAAGAAACGTCGTCAGGCGGTTCGGCGGCCTCGTCGCCGTCAACGACGTATCGTTTGACGTCGAGGCGGGAGAAATCCTCGGCCTTATCGGCCCGAACGGCGCCGGCAAGACGACGATGTTCGACCTGCTGGCCGGCAGCATCCCGCCAAGCAGCGGCGAGATCATACAGGCCGGCGAAAGATTGCTCGCCAATTTCGTCACTCCGTGGCGGGTGGCGGCGCAGGAAAGAGCGGCCAGGACAAAGGCCCTCGAACTGCTGGACCTCGTCACCCTCACCCACCTGGCGCACGAGCCGGCGCGCGTGCTTTCCGGCGGCCAGCGCAAGCTGCTCGAACTCGCCCGCGTGATGATGGCCGACCCGGCCATCATCCTGCTCGATGAGCCGGCGGCGGGCGTCAACGCGACGCTGCTCGAAGTCATCATCGACCGCATCCGCGACATCAACGCGCGCGGCATCACCTTCCTGTTGATCGAGCACAATATCGACATGGTGACGCGGCTCTGCCATCGCGTCCTGGTCATGGCGAGCGGCCAGTTGCTGAGCGAAGGCACGGCGGAAGAGGTCGCCCGCGACCCGCGTGTCATCGAGGCCTATCTCGGAGGCGCGGCATGAGCGAGATTGTCCTCGATGTCCGCGATCTCGAAGCCGGCTACGAACCCGGCGTGCCGATCGTGCGTGGTGCCTCGATCACCGTCGGCAAGGGCGAGATCGTCGTCGTCCTCGGTCCGAACGGCGCCGGCAAGTCGAGCTTCATCAAGGCGATCGCCGGCCTGGTCCCGATCACCGGCGGCACGGTATTTCTGGACGGCAAGGACATCACCGCCGCTCCCGCCCACACCATGGTGCGGCTCGGCCTCGCCTTCGTGCCGCAGACCGAGAACATTTTCCCGCTAATGTCGGTGGAGGACAATCTCAAAGTTGCCTGCGGCATTCTCGAGCGGCGCGAAATCCCTGCCCGCATGGACGAAATGTATGCGGCCTTCCCCGACCTCGTCCGCCAGCGGCGGACCGCCGCCGGCAACCTGTCGGGCGGGCAGCGGCAGATGCTGGCCGTCGCGCGGGCGCTGATCGTCCATCCCAAGGTGCTTGTGCTGGACGAGCCGTCGGCCGGCCTGTCGCCGAAATTCGTCTCGATGGTGTTCGAGATGCTGGCCGGCATCCGCAAGTCCGGCGTCACCATCCTGTTGGTCGAGCAGAACGCCAAGGCTGCACTTGCCATTGGCGACCGCGCCTATGTGCTGGTCGAGGGCAAGGACCGGCACGAAGGCGTCGCCTCCGAACTGTGGAACGACCCCGTCGTCGCCGAACTCTATCTTGGCCAGCGGCCGCTTGGTGCAGAGAAGGTGGGGCACGCCGGCAAGGGAGGCGCGGCATGAGCTTGCAATTCGTCGTCGACGGCCTCTTGACCGGCTCGATGATCGGCCTCGGCGCGATCGGCGTGACGCTTACCTACTCGATCCTGCGCTTTTCCAACTTCGCCCATGGCGATTTCATGGCCTGGGGGACTTATGCAACGCTGGCCGTCGTCGGCGCCATCGGTGCGGCCTTCGGCAAGGTGGCGCCGATCGGACCGCTGTCGTTCGGCTGGCCGCTTCTTGTCGCGCTGCTCGTCGGCATGGCATTCACCGCCCTCCTGGCACTCCTGCTCGACAAGGTGCTGTTCGCGCGGCTGCGCTCACAGGGCCAGGCGATCATCGTGGTGATGGCGAGCTTCGGCGCCTCGATGGCGCTCCGGAGCCTGCTCGAGTTCACCTTCACCTCGCGGCCGACCTATTTCAGCCGGGCGATCCAGATCGCCATGCCGGTCGGCTTCGGCATTCGCATCACGCCCGACCAGATCGCGCTTTTGCTGCTGACAGCCGCGCTCGTGCTTGGCGTGCATCTGTTGATGACGCGCACGCAGACCGGCCGCTCGATGCAGGCCTTGAGCCAGAACCCGGCACTCGCCCGCATCGTCGGCATCGACGTCGCCAGCGTGGTCCGCGTCACCTGGATCATCGGCGGGGCGCTCGCTTGCGTGGCCGGCGTGATGATCGGCATCCTGGTGCAGATCCGTCCGTTCATGGGCTTCGACATGCTGCTGCCGATGTTCGCCGCCGCCATCCTCGGGGGCATCGGCAGCATTCCAGGTGCTGTGCTCGGCGGCCTGATCATCGGGCTCGCCGAAGCCGGCGCCGTGCAAATGATCGGCGCCGAATGGCGCGCCGCCGTCTCCTTCGTTATCCTGATGGCGGTGCTGTTCGTGCGGCCGATCGGCCTGTTTGGTGTAAGGGAACGCTGATGGACCTGCTCGGCTACGGCGCGTTCTTCCTGACCACCGCGCTGATCTTTTCGCTGGTCACGCTGGGGCTCAACCTGCAATGGGGACTGACCGGGCTTTTCAATGTCGGCCTCGCTGGCTTCGTCGCCATCGGCGCCTACACCTCGGCGCTGCTGACCACGCCGGATGATGCCGCGCGGCTGGGCGGTTTCGGCCTGCCGATCCTTGCCGGCTGGCTTGGTGCCATGGTCGTCGGCGGCATCGCCGCCGCGCTGACCGGCATGGCGACGCTGCGGCTCAGGTCCGACTATCTGGCGATCACCACCTTCGGCGTCGCCGTCGTCGTGCAGCTGGTCGCGCTCAACGCACAGAAATTGACCGGCGGACCGTTCGGCATCGGCTTCATTCCGCGCCCCTTCGGCGGCCTTGCCGAGACGCCGCTGTTGTTCAACCTGGCCAACCTCGCCGTCGTCTCAGCGGTCACGCTGATCGCCTATCTCGCTTTGGAGCACCTGTCGCGCAGCCCATGGGGGCGCGTCTTGAAAGCGTTGCGCGAGGACGAGCGAGCGGCAATCTCGCTGGGCAAGAGCGCGCGTTTCTACCGCGTCCAGGCCTTTGCCGTCGGCGGCGCCATCATGGCGCTGGCCGGCGCGCTGCAGGCGCACTTCACCGGCTTCATCGCACCGGACAACTACCTGCCGATCCTCACCTTCCAGGTCTGGGTGATGCTGATCGTCGGCGGCTCGGGCAGCAATCTCGGCGCCGTCATCGGCAGCGTCCTGGTGTGGGCGATCTGGGCAGGATCGGGCACCCTGACCAGCTTGCTGTTCCCGCCGGAACAGCAAGCGCGCGCCGCCTCGCTGCAGATCGTCGCCATCGGCGTCATGCTCTGCGTCATCCTGCTGATCCGGCCGAACGGGCTGTTCGGCGACAGGCCGCGGCGGCCGCGCTTCGGCAAACGGGCGAAGGTGGCTGCGGCCAAGAGCAGTTCTGGGTCATGAATGCCTTGGTCCGGCAGGAGGCACATGGCACTTCGCTCTGGCATGCCGTCAGCCGGAACCGGCGCGAGCGGCCGGCGCTGCAAGGTGAGATCGACGTCGATCTCGCCATTGTCGGTGGCGGCTTTTCCGGTCTATCGACCGCGCTGCACGCGGCCGGGAAAGGGCTTTCCGTCGCCGTTCTCGAAGCCGAATTCATCGCTTGGGGCGCGACCGGCAGGAATGCCGGTTTCGTCGTGCCGAACTTCGCCAAGATGGATCCGGACGACATTCTTGCCCACCTCGGATCCGAACGCGGCGAAAGGCTGATCGATTTCGCTGCCGGCAGCGCCGACCTCGTCTTCGATCTGATCCGGCGGCACGGCATAAACTGCGACGCCTTGCAGAACGGGTGGATCCAGCCGGCGCATTCGCTCGCCGCGTTCGAGAAGGTCAAATCACGCGCCGGGCAATGGGCACTGCGCGGCAGGACGACCGTCACGCTGAATCGGCAAGAGGTCGAAGCGCTGACGGGCGCGCGCGGCTACGCCGGCGGCTGGATGGACCGTTCGGGTGGCGTGCTCAATCCGGTGGAATACGCGCGCGGGCTGGCCGATGCGGCGGAGAGGGCCGGCGCGCAGATTTTCGAGCATAGCCCGGTCGCGTCGATCGATCGCACGGCCGAAGGCTGGACGCTGAAAACGCCATCGGGTTCGGTGCACGCCGCCAAAGTGCTGATCGCGACCAACGCCTATGGCGGGCCACTCAATCCGTCATTGCAGCGGACCTATTTTCCGCTGAAGGTTTTCCAGATCGCGACCGCGCCTCTGCCGCGCGAAACTCGCACCCGCCTCTTGCCCGGCGGTCAAGGTGTCGGGGATACCAGGCGCAATCTCTTCACCTTCCGCTTCGACGCCGAGAATCGGCTGATCAGCGGCGGCATGCACATCCTCGGCGCCAGCGCCGATACGCGCGTGCCGCAGGCGATCTGGCGACGGCTTGGCCGGCATCTCGATCTGTCCGACCTGCCGCCGCTGGCCTATAGCTGGTCGGGGATGGCGGCGGTCGAACCGGATTTCCTGCCGCACCTCATCGACCTCGGGCCAGGGCTGATCGCCGGCCGTGCCTGCAATGGGCGCGGCATCGCCATGACGACGGCGATGGGGAAGGTGCTGGCCGACTGGGCCGCGGGAACCGATGCGCGTGACCTTCCGCTGCCCTTCGCGCCGCCGGCACCGATCCCGTTTCACGCTGTGCTGCGGCACGCGCCCAATGTGCTGCTCGGCTGGAGCATGCTGCGCGACCGGCTGGACGGCTAGGCCGGACGATCATCAGCATGCGGAGACCCGATCACCACTGCGACAATGCGCGATCGAGCGTCTCGGCCAGTTGCTCGGCGTTGTCGCGGGCAAACGGCAGAGGCGGCCTGATCTTCAGCACATTGCCACGCGGACCGCAGGACGAGATCAGCACGCCGTCCTCGCGCATGGCTTCGACGACAGCCGAGGTCTTGCCGGCGGCCAACGCGTCGTCGCCATCCGCCGTCAGCTCGACGCCGAAATAGAGGCCGTTGTGCCTGACATCGGCGACCATGCCGTGCCGGCCCTGCAAAGCGCGCAGCAGATCGCCCGTATAGGCGCCGACGTTGCGGGCATTCTCGATCAGGCCTTCGCCGTCGATCACCTCGAGCACGGCGATGCCGACGGCGGCCGCGACCGGGTTGCCGCCGAAGGTGTTGAAGTAGCCGGTGTTCGAGCCGAAGGAGGCAACGAGCTGAGGCCGCACGAGCACGGCTGCCATCGGATGCCCGTCGCCGATCGGCTTGCCCAGCGTGACGATATCGGGCTCGATGCCGTAATTGGCGAAACCCCACATGCCTTGGCCGAGCCGGCCAAAGCCGGACTGGACCTCGTCGGCGATGACGATGCCGCCGGCCTTCCTGACATGATCCGCGGCCTCGCGCATCACCGCCGCCTCGGGAAAGAAGATACCGTCGCTGGAAAAGGCCGAGTCGAGAAGCAGCGCGGCCGGGCGGATATTTTGCGCGCGCATATCCTCGATGGTCGCGGCGACATTGCTGGCGAAAGCATGCGCGGCGCGGCCATGGTCGCGAAATGTATCCGGCGCTGCCACGGTCCGATGCTGCGCGGGTACGCCCTTGGCGCCAACCGCCGCCGGCGACAGCTGCGCGGTGGCGATGGTGGCGCCGTGGTAGGCGAAGTCGGTGATGATCACGCCGGTGCCGCCGCTGGAATGCTGGGCGATGCGGATGGCGAGGTCGTTGGCCTCGCTGCCGGTGCAGGTGAACATGGCGTGGCCAAGATGAGGCGGGCAGGTGCCGAGCAGCTTTTCCGCGTAGTCGAGGACGATCTCGCTGAGATAACGTGTGTGGGTGTTGAGCGTAGCCGCCTGCCCCGACAGGGCCTCGACGACGCGCGGGTGGCAGTGCCCGACCGAGGCGACATTGTTGTAGGCGTCGAGGAATTTGCGGCCCTGCGCATCGTAGAGCCAGACGCCGCTGCCGCGCACCAGATGGACCGGGTTGCGGTAGAAGGCGCGGTAGGTGGGCCCGAGCAGCCTGGCGCGGCGTTCGAGCAGGGCGCGGTCCGATACCGTGGTGTCGGTATTCGCAGGACGTGACGAGGGCTGGGACACGAGCATCTACTCCGGCTTGGAATGGTCGAGGAAATAGCGGCGGGCATCGGCGGACGACAGTCCGTCCAGCCGTTCGAGCGATGCCCAGACCTCGGTGATGAGGCGCAGCACATAGTCGCGCTTGGCCGGGAAGCGCTCCGCCTGCCAGCTGGCGATGTTGGCGATGAGCGCAAGGCGGGCACGGATCAGATCGAAGAGGATGCCGATCTCTTCGTCCTCCAGTGGCTGCACCGACTGGTAGCCGGCGACGAAGCGTGCGGCCGACACCAGTGGATGGCCTGCCGCTGGCCAGCGATAGACGGCGCCGATAGCAAGGTCGCAGATCAGCGGCGAGTGGATCATGTCGCCGAAATCGAGGATGCCGCTGACCATTTCCGGCCGCGATGCGTCCATCACCACATTGTAGGAATTCATGTCGTTGTGGACGATCTGGGCGCGCAATGCCGGGATGATGGGCGCCGCATGTTCCTCGAAGGCGTCGATGACGCGTTCGACCATCGCGCGCCGACCGGGATCGGTGATATGCGCCAGCATCGGCCGCGTCTTGGCGACCTTGCGGATATCCCAAAGCAGGTCGCTGCCGGCCGCCGGATGGAAGAAGCCGCGCAGCGCCCGGCCAAGGCGGGCGAGGAAAATGCCGAGATTGCGATCCTGCGCCGCCGATGTCGGCGAGTGGGAAAGCAGTTGGCCGGGCAGATAGGTGACCAGCCTGACGATGCGTGGCGCCGATTCGCCGACGCCGACCGCGAACTGCGCTTCGCCGTCAAGGCTTTGGCGCACCGAGGGCACGGGCAAGGTGGGATCGACCGCAAGGATATGGTCGAGCGCCTTGTTCTGGAAATCGGTGAAGCCGGCCTCTTCCGCCGGATGGGAGATCTTCAGGACGAACTCGCCTTTGCCTTCAGTCTGGATGTGAAAGTTATGGTCACGCTCGCCCGGCAGCGGACGGGCGGTGCCGGCGAGCCCGTAGTGCCGGCGCAGGATGGCAAGAGCGTCGGCGACCGAAACATCCGGCGCGTCCTCGGCGAGCGTTTCGCCGAAAGTATCTGGCACTTCGGTATTCATGGTTTGGCCTCGGGATCGACGGGCTCGAGCCCGCACCAGTCGGCGATGAACAGGGCGATGGTCTGGGTGACCTTGCGCACCGAGTCCAGATCGACGGCCTCGTCATAGCCGTGCGGCATGCGGCAGATCGGCCCGTAGACGATCGCCGGCGTGCCGGCATAGAGGCCGAAGAAGCGAGCATCGGTGGTCGCCGAGGTGACGTGTTCCGTCAGCGGCTCGCCCCAGACGGCGGTGTGGCTGCGGCGCAGCACCGCTTCCATCTCGTCGGCGCCTTCCAGCACGTAGCCCTCGGCCATGAAGCCGTTATAGCCAATCCTGGGCGGGCGATTGGCCAAGAACGGATCGGCGCGGGCCGCATCGGCGATGCAGGCCTCGAGTTCGGTCCTGGCATCCTGGAGCTTCTGGCCGGGATAGGTCGCGACGCGCATTTCGAAGACGCAGCGCGCCGGAACGCTCGATGTCCACTCGCCGCCCTCGATCTTGCCGAGATTGAAGCGGATCGGGTGCGGGTGATCGCAGAAATGCTTGTCGTCGACCTTGCGCGCGTTCCAGACGATTTCGAGCTGCTTCAGCGCCTGGATGACGACGAAGGCCTTTTCGATGGCGTTGGCGCCGGCCGAGAAGGCGCCCGACGCGTGCTGCGGATCGCCATCGACCTCGACCCTGAACCAGATCGGCCCGACCTGCGCCCGCATCAGCCGCGGTTCCAGCGGCTCGGGGATGAAAGCGGCATCGGCGCGGTAGCCGCGCTGCAGGCAAGCGAGCGCGCCATTGCCGGTGCACTCTTCCTCCACGACCGACTGCAAAAACACCTTCGCCGCCGGCTGATAGCCGAGGCTGCGCAATGCCGTCAGCGCATGGAGACAGGCCGACAGGCCGGCCTTCATGTCGCCGGCGCCGCGGCCGTGCATCCAGCCGTCCTCGATCGCCGGGTCATAGGGGTCGCGCACCCAGCGATCGAGCGGCCCGGTCGGCACGACGTCGATATGGCCGTTGAGGATCAACGAGCGGCCGGTCGCGTTTCGCGGCGTGTGGGTGGCGACGACATTGAAGGCATCGTCATAGGAAACCGCCACGGGCGAAAAACCCGGCAGGTCGCGAATAGCGTCGACATCGACGCGCCACATGTCGACCGCATAGCCGTCGGCCTCGTAAGCGGCGGCCATGAACGACTGAGCGGCGTGTTCTTCGCCGCGTTGGGAAGGAAAGCGCACGAGGTCGGCCAGGAACGCGACCTGTCGCACGAAGCCGTCGTCGACCGCGCTGAGAATGGCCTCGTCCGCAATTCGCTCAGGCATCATGTTTCGCTCTCACTTGGATGGTGTGTCATATCTCATATGCCATTTGAGGAAAGGCCGGCCGGCCAAAATGACGACCAGCCTCCGAAGCCTCTTGGCAGATGGCCGCATAGTTGGCATCACGTCCTGGGCCGGTAAAGCGACGTGCGGAAGACCGAGGATAGATGTTGATCACCGAAGGTACGTTGCCGGATGAAATCACCGATCTGGCGGTCGGCTACCGGCGTCTGCCGGCTGGCAAGATCGTCAACGCGGTGACGTGGATGGAAGCGCGCAGGCCGGTGCTGGGTCTCGGGCAGCCGCTGACGATGACCCGGATCACAAAGCCCGACTGCGCCTCCTACCGCGCCATTTTTCTCGAGATCGGCGCGCCCTGGCTCTGGGATCGCGCTGCCGAAATGTCGGATGCCGAGATCACCACGCATTTCGCCGACACCCGCCAGCATCTCTACTACGGCTACGACGAAAAAGGCGATCATGTCGGCATGGTCGAGTTCTCCGTGGCCGACGGCGACGAGATCGAGATCACCTATTTCGGGCTGTTCCCTTCATTGACCGGCCAAGGCCTTGGCAAGCGGCTGATGGCCGGAGCGCTCGATCAGGCATGGCGCCTCGGTCCAAGCCGCATCTGGCTGCACACCAGCAGCTTCGACCACCACAGCGTCATCGGTTTTTACAAGGCCTGCGGGTTTGTTCCCGTTGCGACCGGGTTCGAAATTGCCGACGATCCCCGGATCAAGGGAACCTTGCCGCGCGATGCCGCACCGCAGATTCCCCTGATCGAAGCGGAGTGGGTCGCCGGAAGCTAGACGAAACCGTCTCCGCAGGCCGCTGCAAGTTGACGACGATGGCACGATGGGCGGCGGAAGGTGCACGCCTGGGCCGGCTGACCGCATAGCTGTCCCGTGAGGCGCCGGTGCCGTCATTTCGCCCGCGGCGCTGGCAGCCGCTCGCGCAATTCCTCGACAAGCACCCTGGTGTTTTCGGAATAGTCGATCGGCACGACGACGAGATGCACGCCGCCGCCGGTGAAGGCCTGCTCCAGCGTGGGCTGCAATTCACCGATCGAACCGACCCTGGTCCCCCTGGCGCCATAGGCCTCGGCGTATTTCACGAAGTCGGGATTGCCGAAGGTCATGCCAAAATCCGGAAACGCGTCGACCGCCTGCTTCCAGCGTATCATGCCATAGGCATGGTCCTCGAGCAGCAGGACGACCAGGTTGAGCTTGAGCCTGACGGCGGTCTCCAGTTCCTGGCTGTTCATCATGAAGCCGCCATCGCCGCAGATGGCCATGACCCGGCGCTGCGGATAGAGCAGCGCCGCCATCATCGCCGACGGCAGGCCCGCACCCATGGTGGCCAGCGCATTGTCGAGCAGCAGCGTGTTTGCCATGCGCGTCCGGTAGTTGCGGGCGAACCAGATCTTGTACATGCCGTTGTCGAGGGCGAGAATCCCGTCCGCCGGCATCACGGCACGCACGTCATGCACGATGCGCTGCGGCGTGAAGCGATCCTCGGTGGCGCGCGCGGCGATCCGGCTCAAAATGCCTTCACGCAGCGGCAGCAGGGCCTGCGCATTGGGGATCTTGCCCTCGATGCGATCGGCCAGCAGCTTCAGCGACGGGCCGAGATCGCCCACGATCTCGGCTTGCGGGAAATAGACCTGCTCGACATCGGCTGTGTGATAACCGACATGGATGACCTTCGGTCCCCTGGCACCCATGATGAAGGGCGGCTTCTCGACCGTGTCGTGGCCGATGGTGATGATCAGGTCGGCCTGTTCTATGGCCTCATGCACATAATCGCGTTCCGAAAGCGCCGCCGTTCCCATGTAGAGTTCGGTGCCGCCGGGCACGGTGCCCTTGCCCATCTGCGTGGTGAAATAGGGAATTTGCGTGCGCAACACGAACTGGGCCAGATCGGAGGTCGAGCGCGGCCGCGACGCCGCCGCGCCAAGCATCAACAGCGGGCGTCTGGCCTCGATGATCATCCCGGCGGCGCGGTCGAGCGCGGCCGCACTGGCCATCGGCAGTTCGACCGGGTGCGTCGGCACCAGGGCGATCGGCTCGCACTCCGCCGCTGCGATGTCTTCCGGCAGTTCCAGATGCACGGGGCCGGGGCGCTCTTCCTGGGCGACGCGGAAGGCTTCGCGCACCAGCGACGGAATCATCTTCGGCGAGACGATCTGGCGCGACAGCTTGGTCAGCGGCTTCATCGCCGCGACGATGTCGACGATCTGGAAGCGTGCCTGCCGCGATGACAATATCCCCTTCTGGCCGGTGATCATGATCATCGGCATCGCGCCGAGCAGCGCATAGGCCGCGCCGGTCGAGAGATTGAGCGCGCCCGGGCCAAGCGTGGTGATGCAGACGCCGGGCTTGCCGGTGAGCCTGCCATAGGTGGCGGCCATGAAGGCGGCCGCCTGCTCGTGGCGGGTCAGGACCAGCTGGATCGACGAACGGCGGATGGATTCGACCATGTCCAGATTTTCTTCGCCCGGAATGCCGAAAATCCGGTCGACCCCTTCGTTCTCGAGGGCGGCCACGAACAGATCCGAACCTTTGGCCATAAACGTCTCTCCTGCGATGCGCATATTTCCGTCAGCCATTCATATCGCACCGGAACGCTGCGCCTCAAAGACCCGAAGCGGGTCTCCATACCAGCTATGCGAAAGAAACCCGAGTTTGCGTCCTTGCCGAGGCGGCAAAGCGGCGGTCAGGCCATGGATTTCGGCAGGGCGGCGGCCAGCGCATCGACGGCAAGGCGCGTCTTCAGCGGCAGGTGCGGCGTCTGCAGCCAAAGTGCGTGGCAGTCGTAGAGATAGCGCGGCTGGTCCGGCAACAGGGCCGCCAGCGCGCCGGCCTGGATGCGCTCGCGAACCAGCCAGTAGGGCAACCAGGCAAGGCCCATGCCGTGAACCGCGGCATCGGCGATGGCGTCGAGATCGTCGAGCCGCAGCCGGCCGGTTGGCGTGATCTCCTGCGAGGGTTGCCCCTCGCGTGCAAACAGCCATGGCTGAACGATCTGGCCGAGCCGGCGGTAGACAATCGCCTGGTGATCGCCGATATCCTCGATTCGCCGCAGTTCGCCATGGCGTTCCAGATATGAGGGCGCCGCGCAGACGACCATGGCCTGGCGCGCGACGCGCCGCGCGATCACGCCTGCCTTGTCGTCCAGCGCGCCGGTCCGGATGGCTAGATCGTAGCCGTCATCGGCAAGATCGGCGAAGCGATCGTTGAGCGACAGGTCGAGTTCCAGCAATTTGCCGCGCCAGCGCCAGCAGCACCGGTGTCACGCAGTGGCGGCCGAAATGCGCCGGCATGGTGACGCGCAGTTTTCCGCGCGGCTCGGTGAGCTGGTCGGCGGCGAGCGCGTCGGCGGCTTCGGCCTCGCCCAGCACGACCCGGCAGCGTTCATAATAGGCGCGGCCGAAATCGGTCAGGCTCTGCCGCCGCGTGGTCCGGTTGATGAGGCGCACGCCCAGCCGGTCCTCGAGAAAGCGAACATGCTTGCCAACCATCGGTCCGGACAGATCGAAGGTCCTGCGCATCGAACATGTCGAGCTTCCCCCACCAGGGCCGGGCGAAGTTCAAATCCGCGTCAAGGCACTCGGCGTCAATCGCGCCGAGGCGCTGCTGCGCGCCGGCGCCTATATCGAGACGCCGAAGCTGCCGTCCGGGCTTGGCCTGGAGGCGGCGGGCGTCATCGAGGCATTGGGCGAAGGTGTGAAAGACTTCGCGCTAGGCGACGCCGTCAGTGTCATCCCGCCGCGATCGATGATCCGCTGGCCCGCTTATGGCGAGCTTGTCACCTACCCCGCCGAGCTCGTCGTCAAGCATCCGCCATCGCTCGACTGGCAGACGGCGGCGGCCGTCTGGATGCAGTACCTCACCGCCTACGGCGCCCTGATCGACATTGCCGGACTAATCAGCGGAGACGCGGTCGTCATCACGGCGGCGTCGAGCAGTGTCGGGCTCGCCGCGATCCAGATCGCCAACAAGGTCGGCGCGACCGCGATCGCGGTGACGCGAACATCGGCCAAGAGACAAGCCCTCCTCGACGCCGGAGCGGCCGAAGTCGTGGTGCCGGCCGAGGAAGACCTTACTGCGCGGCTGAGCGAAATCACCGGACCGCGAGGTGCGCGCGTGGTGCTGGACGCAATCGGCGGCCCGATCTTCGAGCCGCTGACGGCGGCGATGGCAAGGGGCGGCATTCTCATCGAATATGGTGGATTGAGCCCCGAGCCGACACCGTTCCCCTTGTCCACCGTGCTGGCCAAGACGCTGATGCTGCGCGGCTACCTCGTCCACGAGATCACCGGCAACGCGGCGAAGCTGCAGGCCGCCAAGGCGTTCATCCTCGAAGGCCTGGAGGATGGCACTCTGAGGCCGATCATCGACAGGACCTTCGCCTTCGATCAGATCGTCGAAGCGCATCGTTATCTCGAATCGAACGAGCAGTTCGGCAAGATCGTGGTGACGATCTGAACGCTAACCGTCCCCGTCATCGGTTCAGGCACCGGATCGCCGCGCACAAGACACGCTCATGTTGCGTGGCGGCACTATGATCGAATAGCCCGGCCGCGAGCCTGAGCCGATGGCGAACAAATTGTCCTCGCAATCAACATCGCCCTTGAAGGCACGGCTCCGGATTCCTAAGTCTCCGGTGCGGGCCGGGCCCCTCTGACTATCGCTTTTGGCGATCGTGATGTCGGACCGCTATAACGGGCCCGTTTCCATCCTTTCGGTCAAGCGGGCTCATTTCTTTCTGGTTTGGAGCCCCACATGACGTCTTCTTCCCTCCTTGGTTTGGTTTGCCCCTCCTGCCGCGTCGCGCTCGTGATGAGCGAACGCCAGGGTATCGAAATCGACTATTGTCCGCAGTGTCGCGGCGTCTGGCTTGATCGAGGGGAACTCGACAAGATCATCGAGCGTTCCGGCAGGGACGCATCGCCCGCGCCGCAGCCGACAGCATTCCCGCAGTCGCAACATGGCCACGGCCGCGACGACGATTATTCCCGCTCGCAGGGCCACCGCTATCCGAAGCGGAAGAAATCCTTCCTCGAAGAGTTGTTCGATTGAGCGCATAGCGGCCGATGGCTGGGCCGGCATTTGCCGAAAATTTCCAAAACAACATGGATAAAGGTCCATCCCCGATGATCTCTCGCACAAGCCGATTTTCCGCCCTCTTTGCGGGACTGTTTCTTGCATTCACCATGGTCGCGATGGATCATGCCGAGGCGCGCCGCGGCGGCAGTTTCGGCAGTCGTGGCATGCGTACGTTCCAATCGGCACCGCCGACCAGAACCGCACCGGCGCCGACCGCTCCGATCGAGCGTTCGATGACGCCCAACACCGGTGTGAACACTGCGGCCCGACAGCCGCAGGCCGGCCTGCAACGGCCCGGCTTCATGAGCGGCTTCGGTGGAACAATGATGCGCGGTCTGCTGCTCGGCGGCCTGATCGGCCTGCTCGTAGGCCAGGGCTTCGGCGGCCTGGCGGGCATGTTCGGTTTCCTGCTTCAGGCCCTGCTCATCGGTGGCGCAATCATGTTGGCTATCAGGCTCTTCCGGTCGCGATCTTCTGTTCCCGCGCTCGCGGGCGCTGGCAATGCCCAGGCTTCGAGGTTTGAAAACCGCGCAACGGCACAGCAGCAGACGGACCCTGCACGCTCCTTCACAATTCCCGGCTTTGGCGGCGGTTCGGGCGGAGGCTCTTCGGCCACCGGTTCCGATGAGATCACGCTGGCTCAGACCGACCTCGATACATTCCAGCAGCTGTTGACCGACGTCCAGGAAGCATTCGGACGCGAAGATCATGCCGCGTTGCGCCGGGCGGTGACCCCCGAGATGGTGTCCTACCTGTCCGAAGAGCTGGCCGACAATGCACACAAAGGTATCAGGAACGAGGTGTCGGACATCACTTTGCTGCAGGCCGACATCGCGGAAAGCTGGCGCGAGGACAGTCGCGACTACGCCACGGCCGCATTGCGCTACGAGTCTCGTGACGTGACCCGCGAACGGGCCAGCGGCAAGGTGGTCGAGGGCGATGAAGAACATCCGACAGAGACGACCGAGCTGTGGACATTCGTGCGTGAGAATGGCTCGAACTGGAAACTCTCGGCAATACAGCAGGCCTGAGCCGCGGCTACGCGGTTCAGTGCAGGATATGGTAGCGTCCGCGCCTGGTTACGCCGCTTAGCCCGCTTCCGGCATCATTGGTTTGGCGATTTTTGATCCCAGCATTCCTCGTCGAAGCTCTGGATGCCGAGACCGGCGCCGTGCGCGCCCTGAAAACAGGGCGCCGCGCGGTTCATGCTGCCGACAAAGCGCCAGACAGGTATTTCGCATGTTTTGCCCGCTGTCCCGGAGCGCTTCGGCGCGCGGGAGTTGCCAAGATTTCGCCTGTTCATGCTTGCAACGTAACCTCATATGTGAAAATACTATTTACAAAAGAAGATTGGCGGGAGGAGACGTCGTGCTTTCAGGCGCTTTGATGCGTGTTCAAATGGCTGCCCGGAGCCTCCCGCGAGATCGGCCATGAGCGACTTCGCCCCCACTGTCGGCGTCGCCTCGACGCACCCCAGAAACATGCCCGGGGATCACGCGGCCCTGCCGGTGTGGAACGCCGAAAACTGGTTCTACGAGGACTGGCCGGTTGGCCAGAAGATCCGCTCGTTGCGCCGCACCATGGCGGAAGGCGACAGCCACCTGTTCAACACGCTGGTGCTCGATATCCACCCCTATGTGCAGGACCAGATGTTCGCCGAAAGCGAAGGCGTTTTCGGCAAACGGCTGATCGCCGGCGCCTTTGTCTTCTCGGCCGGACTTGGGCTGGTCGCCACCAACTGCGTCAACGCCTTTTCCTACGGCTACGACAAGCTCCGTTTCATCAAACCTGTCTTCATTGGCGATACGATCTATTCGATCCGTTCCAACCTCGACAAGAAACCCCGCTATAAGGAAATGGGGCTGATCCGCGCCAGCTACGAAGTGTTCAAGGGCGAAGGCGAGCTCGTACTCTATTGCGAGCACCTGCAAACGGTGAAATATCGCAACCCGGCCGATTTCGTCGGCAAGACGGAGAAGTAACGATGCCGGCTGCAGCCGAATTGCCGCTTGCCGGTCTCGTCGTCGTCGACATGAGCCAGTTCCTGTCCGGGCCTTACTGCTCGCTCAGGCTGCTCGATCTCGGCGCTCGGGTCATCAAGATCGAGCGTCCGGATGGCGGCGACCTGTCGCGCCGGCTCTATCTCAGCGACACCGAGATCGGCGGCGATTCCACCATCTTCCACGCCATCAACCGGGCCAAGGAAAGCCTCGCCATCGACCTGAAGAACGAGGTTGACCTGAAGGCGTTGCGCGGCCTGCTGGCCAAGGCCGATGTGCTGATCCAGAATTTCCGGCCCGGCGTCATCGAGCGGCTCGGCCTCGACTACGAGACCGTCCGCAAGATCAACCCGCGCTTGGTCTATGCCTCGATCAGCGGCTATGGCGAGGATGGCCCCTGGGTCAAGCGGCCAGGCCAGGACCTCCTGGCGCAATCGCGTTCCGGGGTGATGTGGCTGAACGGCGACGAGGACCAGGGGCCGGTGCCGTTCGGGCTTGCCATCGGCGACATGCTGGCGGGTGCCGCCTGCGCGCAAGGCATTCTGGCCGCGCTGGTACGGCGCGGCATCACCGGCCAGGGGAGCCATATCGAAACCAGCCTTTTGGAAGCGCTGGTCGATTTCCAGTTCGAGGTGCTGACCACGCACCTCAATGACGGCCGCCGCTTGCCCCGCCGCTCCAGCTTCCGCAGTGCGCATGCCTATCTCTCCGCGCCTTACGGCGTCTACCCGGCCAAGGACGGCTATCTCGCCATCGCCATGACACCGATCCCCAAACTCGCCGACCTGCTGTCGCTCGATGAACTCTCGCCCTACCGCGACGAACCGGCATCCTGGTTCACCGCGCGCGACGACATCAAGGCGATCATCGCGCAGAGGATCGCCACCAGGACGATCGACGAATGGCTTGATATCCTCGAGCCGGCCGACATCTGGTGTGCCAAGGTGCTGACCTGGCCTGAAATGCTGGCGAGCGAGGGTTTCCAGTCGCTCGACATGCTCCAGACGGTGACGCGCGAGGACGACGTCTCGATCCTCACCACGAGTTCGCCGCTCAGGGTCGACGGTATCAGGGCCAAAGTCGACCGGGCAGCACCGCGCATCGGCGAACACAGCGCTGCAATCCGTGAGGAGTTCGGCCTGTGAGCACGCTCAAAGGCATGACCTGGAGCCATCCGCGCGGCTATGATCCGATGGTCGCCTGCTCTTCGCTCTGGGAGCAGAAGACCGGTGTTGCCATCGTCTGGGACAAGCGTTCGCTGCAGGATTTTGAATCCTTCCCGGTCGAGGAGCTGGCGCGCGCCTACGATCTCATCGTCATCGACCATCCGCATGTCGGCCAGATCACGGCGGAGCGCTGCCTTGCGCCGCTGGATGTCGCCGGCCGCGAGGCGGAGCGTGCCGCGCTCGCCTCGGGCAGCGTCGGCCAGTCTTATCCGAGCTACAACTGGCACGGGAGGCAATGGGCGTTTCCGATCGATGCGGCCAGCCAGGTCCAGGCCTGGCGGCCGGATGCGCTCGATGCGCCGCCGGCGCGGTGGAGCGACGTGCTCGACCTTGCCCGGCAAGGAAGCGTGCTGCTGCCGCTGCGGCCACCCCATGCGCTGATGGTGTTCTACACGCTGGCCGGCAATCTCGGTCATCCCTGCGCGACCGATCCATCCCGTGACCTTATCGGCACCGCGGCCGGCAGCGAAGCCTTCGAAGCGATGTGCGAGATCGCCGCCTTGGTCGACCCGGCTTGCATCGAGATGGATCCGATCGCCGTTTCGGAACGGATGACGGAAGCTGGTTCCCGTATCGTCTGCGCGCCGCTGATCTATGGCTACGTCTCCTATGCGGTGGCGGGTTTTCGTGCACGGCGGCTGGCCTTCGGCGACATCCCGGTCATCGGTTCGACTGGCCCTGTCGGCTCAGCGCTCGGCGGCACCGGCATAGCCGTGTCGGCCTTTTCCAAGGCAAAAAAAGCCGCGATCGATTTTGCCTATTGGATCGCCAGCGGCGATGTCCAGCGTGGTCTTTACGCCGCCGCCGGCGGACAGCCCGGCCATGCGGCGGCCTGGAAGGACCAGACCGTCAACGCCACGGCCGGCGATTTCTACCGCGAAACGCGCGCGACACTTAAAGGCGCATGGGTGCGGCCGCGCCATGACGGCTACATGGCATTCCAGCAGGCGGCGTCCGACCGCCTCCTTTCCGGCATGGCCGCCGGGCATAAGGCCCGACAGGTCGTCGATGATCTCAATCGCCTGTTCCGGCAGAGTTCTCCGGCGCAGGTGTCCAGTGCTGCGAGCGGGAAAACCTGAACGAACCCAACGGAGGAGAACAGGACGGCAGGATCGCGCCACAAAAAACCTCGGCGATTGGTGAACCGTGTCGCAGGAATAACGACATCCCCTGTTGGCCGGTTAGGCAAGCCGCCAGAGCTTGCGGGCATTCGCCGACAACAGCCTGTCGCGCTCGGCAATGGTGCAGCCCGAAAGCAGCGCATGGGTCGCCGCCACCCAGGTCGACAGGCCGCCACCAAGCGTGCAGACCGGCCAGTCGCTGCCCCAGACGACACGGTCCCAGCCGAATGAATTGATGGTGTGCTCGACGTAGGGCCGCAGCGTCTCTACGGTCCAGCTGCCGGGATCGGCATAGGCGACGACACCGGAAATCTTGGCCATGACATTCGGGCGCCGCGCGATCTCGCTCATGTGCCTGCGCCACGGATGCTCGCCATTGCCCTTGATGTCGGGAACGCCGCAATGATCGAGGACGAATTGGACATCGGGTGCCAGGTCGGCAAGCGCGATCGCCTTCGGGATCTGATGCGGCAGCACGACCAGGTCGAAGGTCAGGCCGGTGCCGCCAAGCCGCTTGATGTTGTCGCGAAACACTGCGCCTTCGGACAGGTCGTCGGGCACGACGTGGAGAACCCGGCGGAAACCTTTGACGAAGGGATTTGCCCGCTGCCGCTCGAGATGAGCGGCAAAGCCAGCCTCTTCCGGCCGGCAGGATGCGATCGCCCCGGCCAACATGCTGCCGGGCTGCCGCGACAGCCCTTCGACACGAGCGATCTCGGCCTCTATGTCGGCCGGATCGACATCGACCTCCATATGCAGTACGCGCTCGACGCCGACGCGGTGCGCCTCCACGGCATATTCCTCATAGGAGAAATCGCGGTTGAGCGCCGGCACGCCGGCAAGCCAGGGATAGCGCAGAACCGAGCGATCGATCAGATGCAGATGGGTGTCGATGATCATCGTGGGCTCCTCCTCCGGGCTTTTCCAATCATCTCACGGGGGAATTCTTCATTCAAATAAGAATTCATGCCGACGAGCCGACGGCCGACCCCGCAAGGTGCGACAGCCTTTCACACGTTGCCAGCAACAGCTCGATGGTCCTTGTGATATCGGGCGCGGAAGGCGCGTTGACGACGGTGATGTAAGGGATCGACAGCGCCGCGATCGCCTTGCCGTCGGAACCGCGCACCGGCGCCGACAGGTTGAAGACACCAGCGGTCTGCATCGAGGCCATCATCTCGTAACCACGGTCGCGGATCTGGTCGAGACGGGCGAAGAACTCGGCCGGTTGCGCCGTCTTGTCGGTGCTGCGGACATGTTCCGATATCATCATCTGCCGCTCTTCTGGCGAGCGGAACGCCAGCAACACATGGCCCGAGCCGGTGTCGAACAGGCTGATGTGGGCACCGACCCGGATCGAAATCCCCCAATAGTTCGGCGCCTCCTGCTGACCGATCACGACAGCGGAACCACGATCGAAAACAACGAGTTGGTTGGCCTGCTGCGAGACCTCGGCCAGTTCGCGCATCAGCGGCGTGGCGTAGGAAACCAGCCGCCGGACGGGAGCGTGCAACTGCGCCAGGCCGAACAGCTTGAGTGTCAGCGAATAGCGGTCGCCGTCGAGCCGCGTGACATAGCCGCGCCGCACCAGCCGGTCGAGCATGCGGTAGAATTCGTTGGGGCTGCGGTCGAGTTTCTTGGCGATTTCGGCCTGCGTCAGGCCGCCATCGACGCCGGCCAGCAGTTCAAGGATGTCGAGCCCCTTGTCGAGCGCCGGCGCGCGATAGCGCTCGTCTTCGCTGTCGTCCATGGCTCGTCCCTCCGGTGAATTCTGCCCTTCATATACGCAGGAACGCGCCCGGCGGAAACAAATTTTCGCCTTGACGTATCCGTGAATGTTTTGTTTGTATATGAATGTAGCACTCTTGTCATCGAGACGAGTTGCGGTCGCCGCTGAGGCGCACCAAGGGAGGATACCAATGAACAGACTGCTTTCCGGCGTGTGTGCCGGCGCATTGTTGCTTGCATTCGGTGCAGGCGCTGCCCTTGCCGGCGACCTGCCCGGCAAATTCGAAGGCGTCACCATCGACGCCAAGCTGATCGGCGGCCAGCAGTACGAAAAGCTCTACGAGCGAATCCCCGAATGGGAGAAGCTGACCGGCGCCAAAGTCAACATCCTGACCAAGAAGAACGGCTTCGATATCGACAAGGAGCTCAAGTCCGACATCGCTTCGGGCAGCACCAACTGGTGCGTCGGCTGGAACCATTCGTCGTTCGCGCCGCAGTATACGGGCCTCTATACCGACCTCGGCATGCTCTTGCCCAAGGAAGAGATCGAAGCCTTCGTGCCATCGACGATCAAAGCGGCGACCATCGACGGCAAGCTGGAGATGCTGCCGCGCGCGCAGTTCGACGTTTCGGCGCTCTATTACCAGAAGAGCCTCTACGAGAACGCCGACAACAAGACCAAGTTCAAGGCCAAATACGGCTACGACCTGGTGCCGCCGGACAGCTGGAAGGAAGTCGCCGAGCAGGCCGAGTTCTTCGCCAACCCGCCCAATTTTTACGGCACGCAGTTCGCCGGCAAGGAAGAGGCCATCAACGGCCGCTTCTACGAGATGGTGGTCGCCGAGGGCGGCGAGTATCTCGACAAGGACGGCAAGCCCGTCTTCAATTCCGAGGCGGGCATCCGGGCGCTCGACTGGTTCGTCAACCTCTACAAGGCCAAGGCCGTGCCGGCCGGCACGACCAATTATCTTTGGGACGATCTCGGCCAGGGCTTTGCGTCCGGCACCGTCGCCATCAATCTCGACTGGCCGGGCTGGGCCGGCTTCTTCAACGATCCGAAGTCGTCGAAGGTCGCCGGCAATGTCGGCGTCAAGGTCGCGCCGAAGGGATCTTCGGGCAAGCGCACCGGCTGGTCCGGGTTCCACGGTTTCTCGGTGACCGAGAACTGCCCGAACAAGGAGGCAGCGGCCTCGCTGGTGTGGTGGCTGACCAATGAGGACAGCCAGAAGCTCGAAGCGGCCGCGGGCCCGCTGCCGACCCGCACGGCCGTGTGGGACTGGGACCTGAAGCAGGCCGAAAACGATCCTTACAAGAAGGAGGTCCTCTCCGCCTTCCAGGAGGAGGCCACGCACGCCTTCGCCGTGCCGCAGACGCCCGAGTGGATCGAAATCTCGAACGCCGTCTATCCCGAGCTGCAGGCGGCTATCCTTGGCGACAAGACCTCCAAGCAGGCGCTGGATGATGCCGCCGCCAAGGCGACGCAGATCCTCGAGGACGCCGGCAAGCTGTAGCAATCGCTCCCAAGACCGCCTCCCCCATCTGGAATGTGGGGGAGGCGATCACGTCTTGCGGTAGCCCTACCCTGGCCCGGGCCTCGACGAGCACGAGGCCGATAGTTGAATGCAATACCTCACGGAATCCCGATGAAAGGCTTCAAGCCATCCGCGCCATTCCTGCTGCTGCTTCCGGCGATGATCGTGCTGGCGGCGGTCGTCGTGGTGCCGTTGCTGTTGTCGCTCTATTCCAGCTTCACGCCTTTCCGGCTGACACGGCCCGAGACGTTCTTCGTCTTCGTCGGCTTCAGGAATTATCTTTCGATCCTGGCCAATACCGATTTCTGGTGGGCGTTCGGCCGCACGGTGCTGCTGCTGACGATCGCGCTCAATCTCGAAATGCTGCTCGGCCTCGGCCTCGCCATGCTGGTCGAGAAGGCGACTCGCGGGCAGCGCATTTTGCGCACGCTGATGATGTTTCCGATGATGTTCTCGCCGATCCTCGTCGGCTTCCAGTTCAAGTTCATGTTCAACGACAATATCGGCCTGGTGAACAATGCCTTGCAGTCGCTCGGGCTTGCCAGGGACGCCATACCGTGGCTGATCGAGGGTCATCTCGCCTTCATCGCCATCTCGATCGCAGAGATCTGGTCGTCGACGGCGATCTTCGCCATCCTGATCCTGGCCGGACTGCTCGCCATGCCCAAGGAGCCGGTCGAGGCGGCGCGGGTCGACGGCTGCACGCCGTGGCAGACATTCCGCTATGTGACATGGCCGTTCGTCATGCCTTTCGCCTACATCGCCATGACCATCCGCTCGCTCGACGTGGCGCGCGCCTATGACATCGTCAAGATCATGACGGATGGCGGACCGGCGGGCCGCACCGAGCTGCTGTGGACGCTGGTAGCGCGCACCGCCTACAGCGACGGGCGCATGGGCATGGCTAACGCCATGGCCTATTTCTCGATCCTGCTGTCGATCGCCTTCACCGTCTATTTCTTCAACAAGCTTGCCGCGGCGCGCACGCAGATCGGTGCTGAGTGGTGATGGACGAGAATTCTTCCGCCCGCCTGAAGCGCCGGCTCACGGGCGTCGTCTATCGCATTGGCCTGTTCCTGGCGATGCTGACCATCTGCCTGCCCGGCCTGTGGATCGTGCTGTCGTCGCTGCGGCCGACGGTCGAGATCATGGCCAAGCCGCCGGTGTGGATTCCGCAGGAGATCTCGTTCGACGCCTATGTCGCCATGTTCAGCGGCATCGGCAAGGGCGGCATCCCGGTCATCGAATATTTCCGCAACTCGCTGATCATCTCGGTGACTTCGACGGCCATTGCGGTCGCCATCGGCATGGCCGGCGGCTACGCCTTCGCGCGTTACCGATTTCGCGGCAAATCCGGCGTCTTCCTCGGCCTGATGCTGACGCGCACGGTGCCGGGCATCGCGCTGTCGCTGCCGCTGTTCTTCCTGTATGTGCGGCTCGGCATCATCGACACGCATTTCGGGCTGATCCTGGCCTATGTCGCGCTCAACGTGCCGTTCACGATCTGGCTGATCGACGGCTTCTTTCGCCAGGTGCCGAAGGATCTTGCGGAAGCGGCGCAGATCGACGGCTGCACGCGATGGCAGGCCTTCTGGCAGGTCGAGTTCCCGCTTGCCGGTCCGGGCATCGCGTCGGCCGCAATCTTCGCCTTCCTGACCTGCTGGAACGAGTTCGCGCTGGCCTCGCAGCTGACCCGCTCGGTGAGCGCCAAGACGCTGCCGGTCGGCCTGCTCGACTATACCGCCGAATTCACCATCGACTGGCGCGGCATGTGCGCGCTCGCCGTGGTGATGATCATTCCGGCGCTCACCCTCACCTACATCGTCCAGAAACACCTTGTCGGCGGCCTGACCTCCGGCGCGGTGAAAGGCTGATCCAATGGCAACCGTTTCCCTCAGCAAACTGACCAAGCGCTACGGCAATATCGGGATCGTGCACGGCATCGATCTCGATATCGCGGACCGCGAGTTCATCGCATTGGTCGGCCCCTCCGGCTGCGGCAAGTCGACGACACTGCGCATGATCGCGGGGCTCGAAGAGATCAGCGCCGGCTCGATCGAGATCGGCGGGCGCGTCGTCAACGACCTGCCGCCGCGCTCGCGCAACATCTCGATGGTGTTCCAGTCCTACGCGCTCTACCCGCACATGACGGTGCGCGAGAATCTCGGCTTCTCGCTGAAGATCGCGGGTGCGGCCAAGGAGGACATGGACCGCCGCGTCGCCGAGGCGTCGGCCATCCTCGGTCTCGACACGCTGCTCGACCGCCGACCGTCGCAACTGTCCGGCGGCCAGCGCCAGCGTGTCGCCATGGGCCGCGCCATCGTGCGCGACCCCGACGTATTCCTGTTCGATGAGCCGCTTTCCAACCTCGACGCCAAATTGCGCACGCAGATGCGCACCGAGATCAAGAAACTGCATGCCAAGGTGCAATCGACGGTGATCTACGTCACCCATGACCAGGTCGAGGCGATGACGCTCGCCGACCGCATCGTCATCATGCGCGACGGCCATATCGAACAGGTCGGCACGCCCGACGAGGTGTTCCGGCGGCCGGCGACGCGCTTTGTCGCCGGCTTCATCGGCTCGCCGCCGATGAACCTGCACGAGGCCACGATCGATGACGGCCAGCTGGTTTTCGCCAGCGGCGAAAGACTGCCGCTGCCCGGCCAGTTCAGGGCCAATGTCGCGACTGGCGAAAAGATCGTGTTCGGGCTGCGGCCGGACGACATCTATCCGACCGGCCATGGCATCAGTTCCGGCGGCGCGGCCGACGTCCACCAGATCGAACTGCCGACCACGGTCACCGAGCCGCTCGGCAACGAGACGCTGGTGTTCGTCGAGTTCAACGGTATGGACTGGGTGTCACGCATGCTGAACCCGCGACCGCTGCGGTCGGGCGAGCGGGTCGCCATGAGCCTCGACCTGTCGCAGGCGCATCTGTTTGCCGCCGACACCGGAAAGACATTGCGGAGCTGACCGGCATGGCCAAGATCGAGAAAGTCGAACTGCGGATGGTGGACCTTGTGCCCAAGGTCAAACGCACCGATGCCATCCAGAGTTTCG
Organism: Mesorhizobium sp. M0587; assembly: GCF_040320945.1. Lineage (NCBI taxonomy): Bacteria > Pseudomonadati > Pseudomonadota > Alphaproteobacteria > Hyphomicrobiales > Phyllobacteriaceae > Mesorhizobium > Mesorhizobium sp. M0587. The sequence continues at coordinate 40,064 of NZ_JAMYQP010000015.1, read as the reverse complement.
TCAGCCAGGAAACGCCCATCGTGACGATCACCGATTCCGACGGTGCGGTGGGCACCGGCTACAGCTACACGATCGGCACCGGCGGCTCGTCAGTGATGCGGCTTTTGTCCGACCATCTGGCGCCGCGCCTGATCGGCCGCGACCCCGACATGATCGAGGCGATCTGGCACGATCTCGAATTCGCCACCCATGCCACGACGATCGGCGCGATCACGGCCATCGCGATCGCGGCGATCGATACCGCGCTGTGGGATCTGCGGGCGAAGAAGCAGGAATTGCCGCTGTGGAAGCTGGCCGGCGGCGCCAAGGACCGCTGTCCGCTCTACACGACCGAAGGCGGCTGGCTGCACATCGAGACGCAGGCGCTGGTCGACGACGCGCTGGCCGCCAAGGAAAAGGGCTTTCGCGGCTCGAAGGTGAAGATCGGCAAGCCGCACGGCTCCGAAGATCTCGCCCGCCTGGCGGCGGTGCGCACGGCGGTCGGCGACGGCTACGAAATCATGACCGACGCCAATCAGGGCTTTTCGGTCGACGAGGCGATCCGGCGCGCCGCAAGGCTGCGCGAACTCGATCTTGCCTGGATCGAGGAGCCGCTGCCGGCCGACGACATCGATGGGCATGTGCGGCTGTCGAACTCGACGCCGACGCCTATCGCCATCGGCGAGTCGCTCTATTCCATCCGGCATTTCCGTGAATACATGCAGAAGGGCGCCTGTTCGGTCGTGCAGGTCGATGTCGGCCGCATCGGCGGCATCACGCCCTGGCTCAAGGTCGCCCATGCGGCGGAGACCTTCGACATTCCGGTCTGCCCGCATTTCCTGATGGAATTGCATGTCAGCCTGGCCTGCGCTGTTCAGAACGGCCGGTATGTCGAGTACATTCCGCAACTCGACCAGTTGACCGGCAAGCGCATGCGCATCGAGGATGGGCAGGCGCTGGCGCCCGACGAGCCCGGCATCGGCATCGATTGGGACTGGGACGCAGTCAAGGCCATGAGCATCGCCGAATTCACCACGGCGATCACGAAATAGGAGACGGGCATGCAGCGGATGGGGATGGTTCTGGGGCTGAAGCCGGAAAAGGTCGAGGAGTATGTCCGCCTCCATGCCGCCGTCTGGCCCGACGTGCTGACCATGATCTCGGCCTGCAACATCAAGAACTACTCGATCTACCTGAAGCGGCCGGAGAACCTGCTTTTCAGCACTTTCGAATATCACGGCACCGACTATGCCGCCGACATGGCCAAGATGGCTGCCGACCCCAGGACGCAGGAATGGTGGGCCGTCTGCATGCCTTGCCAGGAGCCGCTGGCGACCCGCAAGGAGGGCGAATGGTGGGCTGCGATGGACGAGGTCTTCCACCATGACTGAAAGCGATTTCGACCCTGCCTCACTGGTCCAATCCTGGCCCAAGCCCACAGAATCCCGGCCGATCGTCACCTTCGGCGCCGGATCGATCGTCGGCGACGCGCATTTCCCGGCCTACCGGAAGGCCGGCTTCCCGATCGCCGGGCTTTATGATCCCGATCACGCCAAGGCGGAAAAGCTGGCCAGCCAATGGGGTGTGACCACCTTCCGCACGCCCGAGGAAGCGGTCGCCGTCGAAGGTGCTATCTTCGATCTAGCAACACCGCCCGCCCGCCATGCCGATGTGCTGAAGGCCTTGCCTGACGGCGCCGTGGCGCTGATCCAGAAGCCGATGGGCAGCAGCCTTGCCGAGGCGACCGCAATCCTCGAGATCTGCCGTTCCAAGAAACTGCAGGCCGCGGTGAACTTCCAGGGGCGGTTCGCTCCGATGATGCTGGCGCTGAAGGATGCCATCGCCAAGGGCTGGCTCGGCGAGATTGTCGACTTTGACGTCTGGCTCGCGCTGGCGACACCGTGGCAGCTGTGGGAATTCCTGCTCAAGGCACCGCGCGTCGAGATCGCCATGCATTCGATCCACTATCTCGACCTGATCCGGCAGCTGCTCGGCGACCCGCGGGGTGTGCACGCCAAGACGCTCGGCCACCCCAACCATGCGGTGGCGCAGACACGTACCAGCGCCATCCTCGACTATGGCGATACCGTGCGCTGCGCACTGTCGATCAACCACGATCACAAGTTCGGCCGTCGGCACCAGGCCTCAGAATTCCGCATTTGCGGCACCGAGGGCGCGGCCTATGTCAAACTCGGCCTCAACCTCGACTATCCGCGCGGGGAACCGGATGTGCTGGAGATCTACCCGAAGGGCGGGACCGACTGGATCGCCGTGCCCCTGGCCGGCGAGTGGTTCCCCGATGCCTTCGTCGGCCGCATGGCCAATGTCCAGCGTTTCGCGGCGGGCGAGGACGCGACGCTGATCAGCCCGGTCGAGGATGCGTGGAGCACGATGGCGCTGGTCGAAGCGGCCTATCAGTCGAGCGCGGCACCAGCGACGCCGATCGCGGAAAGACTCTGATGGAACAGATTCAGTATTTCGAGGACTACGAGGTGGGCTCCTCTCGGCTGACCAGCGGCCGCACCATCACCGAGACCGACTTCATCGTCCATGCCGGCCACACCGGCGATTTCTTCCCGCATCACATGGACGCCGAGTTCATGAAGACGAAGCCGTTCGGCCAGCGCATCGCCCACGGCACGCTGGTGTTCTCTGTCGGCATCGGATTGACGGCAACCATCGTCAACCCGGTCGCCTTTTCCTACGGCTACGACCGGCTGCGTTTCATCAAGCCGGTGTTCATCGGCGACACGATCCGCACGCGCACCACCATCGCGGCCAAGGAAGACGACCCGAAACGACCGGGTTCTGGACGGGTGATCGAACGCTGCGAGGTAATCAACCAGCGCGACGAAGTGGTGCTGGCGGCCGACCACATCTACATCGTCGAACGCAAGCCGGCGCAGGGCTGAAGCTGGGACTGTTCTTATGAGCCGGTGGCGCGCGCGGTAATGCGCTCGAGTCCGAGCAGCAGGACCAGCGCGCGCCGCCCAGGTTCCTGGATATGAGTATCCGCGTATCCGCAGTCGCATCCCCGAGGAGTCCTGGACGTTTCCTGCGATCGAGCCCCCCGAGTATCAATCGACCAGCACGGCCACCACGGCAGTGCAGTCGCCGGCCTTGACCAGCCCGGGAAAATGGCGCGCCGCCAGCAGGCCCGACATCCTTGCCCTGATTTCCTGCGGGGCGGAGCCGGTGCGGCCGACGGAATGGATGCGCGCCAGAACCTGGCCCTCTTCGACGGGCTCTCCGAGATCGACCATGGTTTCGATCATGCCGTCGTCCTCGGCGAAGGAGAAGCAATCGCCCGATGGCATGTCGAGCCATTGCGTCGGGCTCTTCTCGACCGCACCAGCGACAATGCCGGCGTGGCGCAGCACATTGAGGACGCCGCGCCGGGCAATGCGAACGGTCTCGGCACGCGAGGTGCCGCCGCCGCCGAGCTCGGTGGTGATGAACAGCTTACCCATGTCTTCGGCGGCGGTGTCGAACATGCCAACCGCGTCGATCTCCAGCATCTTCATCGACCAGGGCGCGGAGAATGCTTCGACCGCGGCGAAGCCCTGCGCTTCCAGCGCCTTGTCGGGCCGTATATGCGCCGCACAAAACGGCACGAAGTCGAGCGTCTTGCCGCCGGAATGGAAATCGAGCGCAATATCGGAGCGAGGCAGCAGCTCGCGCTGGAAATAGTCGGCGATCTTCTCGGTCACCGTGCCATCCGGCCGGCCGGGAAAGCTGCGGTTCATGTTGCCCTTGTCGATCGGCGACGTGCGCGTGCCGGCGCGGAACGCCGGATAGTTCATCGCCGGCACGATGATGACCGTACCGCTGACCTGCCTGGGATCGAGCGTGCGGGCGAGTTCGTAGAGGGCCAGCGGCCCTTCATACTCGTCGCCATGGTTGCCGCCGGTCAGAAGTGCCGACGGCCCCTTGCCGTTGCGGATGACGCAGATCGGGATCATGACCGAACCCCACGCCGAATCGTCCCGGCTGTAGGGCAGGCGCAGGAAACCATGCTGGACGCCGTCGCGGTCGAAATCGACGGTCGGCGTGACCGGTGATGGGCGCAGACTCGACATCGGCATCAATCCTTCACCACCAGCTTGCGCGGCACATTGGCCAGGCACTCCACACCGGTTTCGGTGATCAGGATGGATTCGGTGATTTCCAGCCCCATCGTCTCCAGCCAGAGGCCGGTCATGAAATGGAAGGTCATGCCGGGCTTGAGCTCGGTGCGGTCGCCCGGTCGCAGGCTCATCGTGCGTTCGCCCCAGTCCGGCGGATAGGACAGGCCGATCGGATAACCGGTGCGGTTGTCCTTGACGATGCCGTATTTCTTCAGAACGGCGAAGAAGGCGTTGGCAATGTCCTCGCAGGTGTTGCCGGGCCTGGCTGCCGCGAGCCCTGCTTCCATGCCTTCGAGCGTTGCCTTCTCGGCATCGAGGAATTCCTGTGTCGGTTTGCCAAGGAAGACGGTGCGCGACAGCGGGCAATGGTACCTGTTATAGCAGCCGGCGATCTCGAAGAAGGTGCCCTCGCCCCGCTTCATCGGTTTGTCGTCCCAGGTGAGATGCGGCGCCGAGGCATCCGCGCCCGACGGCAGCAGCGGCACGATCGCCGGGTAGTCGCCGCCAATCCCGTCAACGCCGCGCGTGCCGGCATCATAGATCTCGGCAACGAGATCGCATTTGCGCATGCCGACCTCGATTTTATCGACGATGCGCTGGTGCATGGCTTCGACGATGCGGGCGGCCTTGCGCATGTAGTCGATCTCGGTCGGGCTTTTCACCGCACGCTGCCAGTTGACCAAGGCGGTCGCATCGACGAAGCGGGCATTGGGCAAGTGCTTCTGCAGCGACGCGAAGGCGGCCGCGGAGAACCAGTAATTGTCCATTTCGACGCCAATGGTGAGCTTGCCCCAACCGCGGTCGGCAAGCACGCTGGACAGGAAGTCCATCGGGTGGCGCTCGGTCGACTGCACATAATGGTCGGCGTAGCCGACGATGTTGTCATGCGCGAGATAGGCGGTGCGCTTGGCGCCGTTGGCGTCCTGGCCGCGGCCGTACCAGACCGGCTCGCCCGATGGCGGTACGATGACCGCCTGGTGTACGTAGAACGACCAGCCGTCATAGCCGGTCAGCCAGGCCATGTTGGAAGGGTCGCTGACAACAAGAAGATCGACGCCCTTCGCCTCCATGGCTTTCCGCGTCTTGGCGAGGCGATCCGCATATTCGCCGCGCGAGAATTTCAGGTTAGGCATCATTCTTTTGCTTCCTAGTTTGTTGGGCATAGAGCCTGTTTCAACTTTGTTGAATCCGGCTCGTCGTCTGTTTCTTGTTTGCGCGTGATCTTTTCGGAAAACCGGTTCCCACTTTTCCGGATCACGCTTTGGCCAGCATCAGCTTTCGAAAGTGGTTCCGGAATTGGCCGCCCGCGCCCGGTCGCGAGCGAGCGTGGCGATCGCCGTGTCCTGCACGCCGGTGCCGGTCAGGTCGGCGATGGTGATGTCGCTGGCCGAGCGGCGGCCGTGTTTTGTGCCAGCGACGATTTGGCCGAGTTCGGTCACCTCGGCGTCGGCCGCCATCACGCCGGCTGCGATGGCATGGTGCAGTTCGCCCAGCCGCCGCGTCTGGCGAACGCTGTCGGCGACATAAAGGTCGGCCATGCGCAGGATTGCCGGGGCGATTTCGTTCTTGTGCTCGGCATCGGAGCCCATGGCGGTGATGTGCTGGCCCGCGGAAACGAAACCGGCCTTGATCAGCGGCTCGGTCGAGGGCGTCGTGGTGACGATGATGTCGGCATCGGCAACCGCCTGTGGCGCATCCGGCTCGGCGCGCACGTCCAGCCCAAGTTTTTCGCGCAAGGCGCCCGCTGTCGCCTCTGCCTTGGCGGCATCGCGCGCCCAGATGCGCGCCTCGGCGATCGGCCGGACCAGCATGAGCGCTTCGAGCTGCAGCCCGGCCTGGACACCGGCGCCGAAGATCGCCGCAACCGAGGAATCTGGCCGCGACAGATGCTTGGCCGCAACCGCCCCTGCGGCGGCCGTGCGCACATCGGTGAGATAGCCATTGTCGAGCAGCAGCGCTTCGACCAGGCCCGTTTTCGCCGACAGCAGCACCATCATGCCGTTGACGCTGGGCAGGCCGAGCTTCGGATTGTCGAAGAAGCCGGGGCTGATCTTGATGGCAAAACCGTCGATGCCGGGCACATAGGCGGTCTTCACATCGACCTCGCCGCGATGCTCGGGAATATCGAGGCGCATGATCGGCGGCATCGCAACCGGCAATGTGGCGAGCGCGCGGAAAGCATTCTCCACACAGGCGACGGCATCGAGGTCGAGCGTCACGATCAAGCGCAGTTCGGCTTCGGTGAGGATCGTTATCCGGCTCATGCGGCACGCTCCGTGATTGCTTCGCCGCAAACAATTTTGCGGTGCAGATCCATATCGATGTTACGGCCGGAGAGAAGCACGACCACCGGGCCGTTCGCCCTGACCTTGCCGGCGAGCAGCGCGGCGATGCCGACCGCGCCAGCGCCTTCGACGATCTCGCGCTCCTGCGCATAGGCATGGCGAATGCCGGCGGCGATCTCGTCCTCGTCGAGCAGGACGACGTCGTCGAGCAGGTCGCGACACATGGCGAAAGTCAGCCGGTTGTCGAGGCCGATGCCGCCGCCGAGCGAATCCGCCAATGTCGGCAACTCCTCCACCAGCACCGGCCGGCCGGCATCGAGGCTCGCCTTCATCGCCGCACCGCGCGCCATCGAGATGCCGATGACCTTTGTCGTTGGGCTGACGCCCTTGACGGCCGCGGCAATGCCGGCAGCCAGCCCGCCGCCAGACAAAGGCACCAGAACGAGGGTGGCGTCCGGGACCTGCTCGATCATCTCCAGCCCGAGCGTGCCTTGCCCGGCTATGATTGAAGGATGGTCGAAGGGCGGCAGCATGACCAACCCTTCTTGGGCCACCAGCCGCTCGACCTCTTGCTGCGCATCGTCCTGGCTGTTGCCGACGATGCGGATCTCGGCGCCAAGCCGGCGGATCTCGTCAAGCTTGTTGCCCGGCACCAGCCGCGACATGCAGATCACCGCGCGCATGCCTTCGAGGTTCGCGGCATGCGCCAGGGCCCGGCCGTGATTGCCGGTCGAAGCCGCGACAACGCCGCGTGCCCTCTCCTGCGCATTCAGCGAGGCGACGGCATTCGAGGCGCCGCGCAATTTGAAGGCGCCGGTGGTCTGGCGGTGCTCGAGCTTGAGGTGGACGGGAACGCCGAGACGCTCCGAGAGAGTTGGCGAAAGCACGGTCGGCGTGTGCTCGACCTTGCCGGCGATGCGCTCACGTGCGGCTCGGATATCGTCAAGTGTAACTGTAGTCATGATCATCAATCGCGCGGCAAAGCCAAGGTCATCAGCCGGCCGAACTCGGGGCGCGCCGTGTCGTCACCGCAAAGCCGCAGGCTGTTCCAGGCGGTTGCCTGATTGCTGGTCACCACCGGACGGCCGATCGCCTGTTCCATGCCCGTGACCGCGAGCGCGGCGCGCAGCGCCGTGCAGGACACGAACAGGGCTTCCGCCTGCGAATGTGTCGCCTGGCGTGCGAGGTCGACAAGGGCGGCCGGCGCGATGCGCGCCATCTCGCGGTCATCTTCGAAGCCAAGGCACGTGAAACTGACGACATCGAAACCGCGTTCCGCGAAATAGGCCGCCATCGGCCGGCTGGTCTCGATAGTATAGGGCGTGAGGATGCTGATCCTGCGCACGCCGAACGCATTCAGCCCGCGCACGCCAGCCATCGGCGGCGTGACAACTGGAACGCCGGGCTTGGCGGCCTGGATCGCCGTCTCGATCTCGGCATCGCCGATCACCACCGAGGCGGAGGTGCAGGAGTAGCAGATGGCGTCGAGCGGCTCGTCGGGCAGGATCAACGCGGCACCCGACGTCAGCGCCGGCTGCATCTTGCGCAAATTCTGCGGTGTCGTCGGGTTGGCGTAGGGGATGCGCGCGACATAGACGCCGATCCGTTCGCTTGCCACCATGCGGCGAAAATCCGGCTCGGTCGTATGATCGGTGGCGAGAATGATCAGGCCGACGCGCCGCTGCAGCGGGCGCTCATCGAGCGGCGGGCGGTTGGGCGCAAGCTTGATCTCCGGCAAGGGTTTCATCAATTATCTCTCGATCTTGCCGTAGCGGCGTTCCAGCCAGCGCAGCAGCACGACCGAACAAAGACTGATGGCGAGGAAAAAAGCGCCAACCAGCGTGATCGGCTCGATATAGCGGTAGTAAGTGTTGGCGACGCTTTTCGCCTGGTTCATCAGTTCCAGCACGGTGATCGCCGACAGTAGCGGCGTTTCCTTGAACATGGCGATGAAATAGTTGGCGAGCGCCGGGATCATCGGCGGGATCGCTTGCGGAATGATGATCTGGGTCCAGGTCTGCCTGGCGTTCAGATTGCACGCCTTGGCGGCCTCCCACTGGCCGCGCGGCACATTTTCGATGCCGGCGCGATAAACCTCGGCGGTGTAGGTGCCGTAGTGCAGCCCAAGACCGATCACGCCGGCTACAAGCGGCGGCAGCAGGATGCCGATGTCGGGCAGCACGTAGAAGATGAAATAGAGCTGCACAAGCAATGGCGTGCCGCGGATGAACTCGGCCAGGAAACCGACGGTGCGCGACAGCGCCTTGTTTGGCGAGCGACGCGCCAGCGCAATGCCCAGCCCGACGATCGCCGCCAGCACCGAGCCGAGCAGCGTCGCCAGGATGGTGATCTTCACCCCCTGGATCAGCGTCGGCAGGATCTGCCGGACAAAATCCCAATCCCATTCCATCAGCGGGCCCATTCCATCAGACGCGCACCCCGTCGAGGCCGCGCGCCATGCGGCGTTCCAGCGAGCGCACGCCCCATGAGATGAGTAGCGCCAGAACGAAATAGATGACCAGAATGGTGGTGAACGGCACCATGGTGTTGCCGGTTTGCGCTCGCACCACCTGCGCCTGGAAGGTCAAGTCGGCGAGCGAGATCAGCGAAACCACGGCAGTGGCTTTCAGAAGTTCGATGGCGTTGTTGCCGAATGTCGGCAGCATCACCAGAAACGCCTGCGGCAGGATGACGTGACGCAAGCCTTGCCAGCGGCCGAGATTGAGCGCGACACAGGCTTCATGCTGCTCGCGGCCGATCGATTGCACGGCGCCGCGCACGACTTCGGCGGCATAAGCGCCGACATTCAGGCCTAGCGCCAGCACGCCGGCTTGCAGCGGGGTCAGTTCGAAACCCAACAGTGGCAACACGAAATAAGCGAAGAACAGCTGCACGAAGATCGATGTGCCGCGGAAGAACTCGATATAGGCGGTGGCGAGCGCCCGCAGCGCGAAGAAACGCGACAGCCGCCCCATGCCGGCGAGAAAGGCCATGATCAGGGCAAGCACCGACCCCATCAGCGTCAGCTCGATGGTGACAAGCGCTCCCTGCAATATCAGGCCGAGATAGCCGGACCACTGGGTCATAAATTAAAGGTTTCCAACGTTCGCTCTTGGGGTCCTTCTCCCCGTTCGCGGGGAGAAGGAAGAAGGCGCCTTATTTCGCGGAGCAGAGTTTGTCGCGCGTCGTCGACATCGCCGCCGCGGCCGAGAAGCCGTAGGGCTCGATGATCTTGGCGAACTCGCCCGACTTCTTCATCTTGGCCAGCTCGACGTCGTAGGCGTCGCGCAGCGCCTCGTCGCCCTTGTTGAAGGCGGCGCCATCGCAATAGACCGGCGCGCCCTGTACCGGAGCGATGACTTCGAGGTTCGGATCGTTGGCCTTCTTGATGAGGTCGTTGATCGACAGGACCGGCAGCGAATAGGCATCGATGCGGCCGTCCTGCACCATCTTCAGGCCGCTCTGGCCATCGGGCACGACGATGACGCGCTCGCGCGGAACACCGGCATTGAGCGCCAGCTTCTCCTCAGTGCCGCCACCGGGCGCGCCGATCGTGGCATTGGCGTCCTTGGCGACATCCTCGTAGCTCTTGAAGCCCTTCGGATTGCCCTTCTTCACCAGCATCGCCTCGGCATCGCACAGCACCGGTTCGGAATAGGCAACCGCCGCACAGCGCTCCGGCTTCATGAACAGGCCGGCGGTGACGACGTCGAAGCGGCCGGCCTTCAGGCCGGGGATCATCGCGCCATATTCGGAAATCGAGGCGACAACGTCGGCGACGCCGAGCCGCTTGAATATCTCGCGCGCCACATCAGGCGCCGCGCCCGAGACCTTGCCGTCGGCAGCGACCGCCGTATAGGGCGGCTCGTTGGCGATGGCGAGGCGGGCGAAGCCTTGCGACTTGAGCTGCTCGAGCTTGCTGTCGTCGGCCGAACCGGCGGTCGAGACGGCCAGCACCGCCGTCAGTGCAAGGCCGGCGACACCGGCCAGAATGCCAAACTTCTTCATTGTTCCCAACTCCTTGTTTCTTGTCTTGGTTTTGTAGCTGGGCGGCTTCACCGCCCATTTCCGGCTCGATTGCAGGACGGCTTGACCGTCCTCTGGGCATAGCAGTCAGACGCGATGTCCGGCCGCGATGATCTTCTTCAGGAAGCCTTGCGTGCGCTCCTGCTTAGGATTGCGGAAAATCTCGTCGGGCTTGCCTTCCTCGACGATCCTGCCGCGGTCGAAGAACAGCACCCGGTCGGCGAAGTCGTGGGCAAAACCCATCTCATGGGTGACCAGCAGCATGGTCATGTCGGTTTCGGCACAGAGTCGCCACAACACGCTGAGCACCTCCTCGACCAGTTCCGGATCGAGCGCCGATGTCACTTCATCGAACAGCATGATCTTCGGCTGCAAGGCGAGCGCGCGGGCGATCGCCACGCGCTGCTTCTGGCCGCCGGACAGTTGCGCCGGCATCGCCTTGGCCTTGTCGGCCATGCCCACCATGTCGAGCAGTTCCATCGCCCGCTTCTCGGCGGCGGCGCGCGGCATGCCCTTGGTCAGCATCGGCGCAAGCGTGACATTGTCGATGACGCTCTTGTGTGGAAAGAGGTTGAAGAGCTGGAAGACCATGCCGATCTTCTGGCGCATCCGGGCCAGATGACGCTCGTCGGCCGGCAGCAGTTGGCCGTTGCGCTCCATGTGGTAGAGCTGCTCGCCGTCGATCTGGATATGGCCGCCGTCGATGCGCTCCAGCGTCATCAGGATGCGCAGGATCGTCGTCTTGCCGGAGCCGGACGGGCCAATCAGCGCCAGCTTCTCGCGCGGCATGACCTGCATCGACAGGCCGTCCAGCACCTTGAAACTGCCGAAGCTCTTCGTGATGCCGTCGATCTTGATGATGGGCGCGGTTGCGGACAAATGAATTTCCCCGGCTGGAGAAGCCTGTGTCTTAACGATGCGGAACGCGCCAAATCATGTCAATTGGGAAAATAATATCATGACAATATTTCCCATTCCGCACAATTTCGGAGCAACGCCGCTGACTTTTGTGCATGCGTCGTCTCAAGAGCGCCGCGCGCTTTTGGGCTTCGTGCTCAGATCGCCAGCAGGAGATGCTCCGGGTCGCCAAGCAAAAGCTTTGTCACAACGCCGAGGCCGGCGCGCAGTTCCCCCTCGGTGGTCGAACCCAGCGAAATGCGCACCGCCGGACGCCACGGCGCATCCGAGATCCGGAAGGAAGTGCCCGGTGCGATCGCCACGCCCTGCAGGCGGGCCTGGGCGACAAAGCTCTCCTCGGCGCGGTCCGCGGGCAGCTGCAGCCAGACATGCAGCCCGTCGCGCCGGGCGCGGTAGTCGACCCCGGCCAGCACCTCCGCCGCGATATCCAGTCGCCGCCGCAATGCCGTGCGCTGCCAGCGGACGAGCTCCATCGCCGTACCGTCGGCCACCCATTTCGTGGCAATCTCGGCCACCAGCGGCGTCGCCATCCAGTTCGAGACCAGATGCCTGTTGGCAACGGCGGCGACATAGCGGTCGGGCGCCGCGAGATAGCCGATGCGCAGACCGGGAACCACGATCTTGGTGAAAGAGGTGACGTAGAGCGTGCGCTCCGGCGCGAAGGCGGCAACCGGCGGCGGCCGGTGCTCGACAAGAGGGCCCAGCACATCGTTCTCGATGATGGCGATGTCATGCTTGCGGGCGACGGCCGCGATCTGTTCGCGGCGCGCTGCGTCCATAAGCGTTGCCGTCGGGTTGATCACCGAGGGCTGCACGAAGACGGCGCGGATGTCGGAAAGCCGGCAAGCCTCGTCCAGCGCCTCGGGGATCAGACCGTTGTCGTCGATCGGCAGGCCTTCGAGGTTGAAGCCGAGATAGCGCGCCAGCGGCACCAGTGTGTGGTGGCCGATTGCTTCCGTCGCCACGGTCGAGCCCGGCGGCGCCACACTCATCAGCGCCACCGTCATCCCTGCCGTGGCGCCATTGGTCAGGCTGATGTTCTGCGCTGAAATATCCAGCCCGCATAGTTTCAGCCATTCGACCGCCACCGCGCGGTGGCGCGGAAACACCATGTTGGGCCGGAACGACAGCGCCGAGCTCGACGGCAGGTTTTCGGACAGCCAGCCCAGCGCCTGTTTCATCAGCTCCAGATGCATCGGCTCGCAGACCGGCTTCAGGATCGACAGGTCGATGACTTCGCCCAGCCGCTCCGGCAGATAGGGCGGCTCGGGCTCACGGCGCTGCGTCTGAACGAAGCTGCCACGGCCGATTTCGCCCGAGATCAGGCCGCGGCGGATCAGCTCCTCATAGGCGCGGCTGACCGTCTGCACCGAAAGCTTGAGGTCGTCGGCCAGCCGGCGATGCGTCGGCAGCCGCGTGCCGTTGGCAAGGCGACCGTCATGGATGGCGCGCGCGAACTGGTCGGCCAGCGATTGATAGGCAGGCCGCCGGATAAGCGCGGGATCGGGACGCCACAATGTCATGACTTATTAGAGATCGAAATCAGTGCAATTGACAATCGAAATAATGCGCCGTCATGGTGCCGTGAACGAAAAAGTGGATGCCGATGACAGCCGCGAAACTCGACGGGATCGACCTCAAAATCCTCGACGCCATCCAGCGCGACGGGCGCATCACCAAGCTGGCGCTGGCCGAAAAGGTGGGCCTGTCGCCGACGCCCTGCTGGATGCGGCTGCGTAAGCTGGAAAAGGCCGGCATCGTCTCGGGCTATCATGCCAGGATCGCCATGCGCGTCGTCGCACCGGTCGCCACCGTGCTGATGGAAGTGACGCTGGCCAGCCACCGCCAGGCCGACTTCGACCGTTTCGAACGCGCCATCCGCGACATCCCCGAGATCGTCGCCTGCTGGTCGGTGGGCGGCGGCGTCGACTACGTGTTGAAGGTCATGGCGCGCGACATCGACGCCTATCAGCGGTTGGTCGACGGACTGCTCGAGCGCGAGATCGGCATCGACCGCTACTTCACCTACATCGTCACCAAGACGGTGAAGGACGAGATTGCTCTTCCCGTCGCCGACCTGTTGCCGGCCTCGACATGAGGTCGGAGAGATCGTCCGCCAGTGTGGCATAATAGAGAGATTCTCTCTACGGACGAGCGTCCAAACAGCCTCTCTGTCTGCGCAGGACGGATAGTCTTTCCGTATCAGTCCGAACCGGGAGGCCTCGACCATGTCCGCGCATTTCGCCCGCTCGCATCGCCATGAAGCGCTCGATTGCCTTGCCGACCGCCGGCTGCTGCGCGAGCTTGCCTATGTCGACGGGCACTGGACGGCGAGTGAGGCGGCCGAAAGTTTCGAGGTCACCGATCCGGCTACCGGCACCACCGTCGCCTTTGTTGCCGCGCTCGATGCGCGCCAGACGACAAATGCAATCGATGCCGCCGCGCGCGCCTTTCCGGCCTGGCGGGCTGCCTTGCCGCAGGAGCGCGCAAGAATTCTGCGAAAATGGTTCGAGCTGATCATCGCCGCGAAAGACGACCTCGCTCTGCTGATGACTTTAGAGCAAGGCAAGCCGCTGAAGGAGTCGCTGGGCGAGATCGACTACGCCGCCTCCTTCATCGAATGGTATGCGGAAGAAGCAAAACGCCTCAACGCGGAGAGCGTCACCAGCCATCTGCCGAACGCCGAAATGATGGTGCGGCGCGAGCCGCTGGGTGTCGTCGGCGTCGTGACGCCCTGGAATTTTCCTTCGGCCATGCTGACCCGCAAGGCCGCCGCAGCACTTGCCGCCGGCTGCACGATCGTCGCGCATCCTTCTTCGGAAACACCATTGTCGGCGCTGGCGCTTGCCGAACTCGGCGAACGCGCCGGCCTGCCGGCTGGGGTCTTCAACGTGATCACCGGCAAGGCCGCGACCATTGTCGGGCGGATGTGCGAGGATCCGCGCGTCCGCGCCATGAGCTTCACGGGCTCGACCGAGATCGGCAGGCTGATTGCCGCACAGAGCGCGCCGACGATGAAGCGGCTGGTGATGGAGCTTGGCGGCCACGCGCCGTTGATCATCTTTGCCGACGCCGATCTCGACAGGGCCGTGAGCATTGCAATCGACGCCAAATTCGCCACTTCGGGCCAGGACTGCCTCGCCGCCAACCGCATCTATGTCCAGCGTCCGGTCTATGATCGCTTCTGCGCCGCCTTCGCCAGGCGCATCGAGGCGCTGCGGACCGGCAACGGCCTTGCCGACGAAACGGACATCGGGCCATTGATGCATGAACGCGCCGTCAAGAAGGTCGAGGAGCAGGTTGCGGACGCGACCGCTCATGGTGCTCGCTGTCTCACCGGCGGCAGGCGGCATCGGGCCGGACCGTTGTTCTTCCAGCCGACGCTACTGGCCGACGTTTCCGACGAAGCGCTTATCATGCGCGAGGAGACCTTCGGTCCGGTCGCGGCGGTGACGCCTTTCGACAGCGAGGACGAGGTGATCGCCCGCGCCAACGCCACCGAATACGGCCTCGTCGCCTATGTCGTGACCGAGAACGGCGCCCGCCAGCAGCGTATGGGCCGCGCACTCGACTACGGCATGGTCGCCATCAACCGCGTCAAGATCACGGGCGCGCCGATCCCCTTCGGCGGCGTCAAGCAGTCCGGCATCGGCCGGGAAGGCTCGCGCCATGGGCTCGAAGCCTTCACCGATCTCAAGTATCTCTGCCTGGATGTGGCCTAACCCACCCGGACCTTTCAAGGAGTCAAAAAATGCTCGACCAGTCCAACGAACTCGCCGCCTGGGATCGCGACCACTTCTTCCATCCCTCGACCCATATGGGCACGCATGCGCGCGGTGAGAGCCCGACGCGCATCATGGCTGGCGGTGAAGGCGTCACCGTCTGGGACAACAATGGCAAGAAGAGCATCGACGCCTTCGCCGGCCTCTATTGCGTCAATGTCGGCTATGGTCGCCAGAAGATCGCCGACGCCATCGCCACCCAGGCGAAGAACCTCGCTTATTACCACGCCTATGTCGGCCATGGCACCGAGGCTTCGATCACGCTTTCCAAGATGATCATCGACCGCGCGCCGAAAGGCATGTCGAGGGTCTATTTCGGCCTTTCGGGTTCGGATGCCAACGAAACCAACATCAAGCTGATCTGGTACTACAACAACGTGCTCGGCCGTCCGGAGAAGAAGAAGATCATCTCGCGCTGGCGCGGTTATCACGGCTCGGGCGTGATGACCGGTTCGCTTACCGGCCTCGACCTCTTCCATAATGCGTTCGACCTGCCGCGCGCGCCGATCCTGCACACCGAGGCGCCCTATTATTTCCGCCGCGCCGACCGCTCGATGAGCGAGGAGCAGTTCTCGCAACATTGCGCCGACAAGCTCGAAGAGATGATCCTTGCCGAAGGGCCGGAGACGGTCGCCGCCTTCATCGGCGAGCCGATCCTCGGCACCGGCGGCATTGTGCCGCCGCCGGCCGGCTATTGGGAAAAGATTCAGGCGGTGCTGAAGAGATATGACGTGCTTCTGGTCGCCGACGAAGTGGTGACGGGCTTCGGCCGGCTTGGCACGATGTTCGGCTCCGACCATTACGGCATCAAGCCGGACCTGATCACTATCGCCAAGGGCTTGACCTCGGCCTATGCGCCGCTGTCGGGCGTCATCGTCGCCGACAAGATGTGGCAGGTGCTGGTGCAGGGATCCGACAAGCTCGGTTCGCTCGGCCATGGCTGGACCTATTCGGCGCATCCGATCTGCGTTGCCGCTGGCGTCGCCAATCTCGAACTGATCGACGAGATGGACCTGGTGACAAATGCCCGGGAAACCGGCGCCTATTTCCGCGCCGAATTGACCAACGCGGTCGGCGGCCACAAAAATGTCGGCGAGGTCCGTGGCGACGGCATGCTGGCGGCGGTCGAGTTCGTCGCCGACAGGGACGACCGGGTGTTCTTCGACGCCTCGCAGAAGGTCGGACCGCAGGTGGCGACGGCACTTGCAGCCAGCGGTGTCATCGGCCGGGCCATGCCGCAGGGCGATATCCTCGGTTTCGCGCCGCCGCTCTGCCTGACCCGCGAAGAAGCCGACATCGTGGTGGCGAAGACCGCCGATGCCGTGAAGAGCGTGTTTGCCAATCTCTGATTGTCGATGATCGGCGCTGCCCCTCATCCGCCCGCCGGCACCTTCTCCCCGTGAACGACGGGGAGAAGGAAGATAGCCGCAGCGCTGGCGTTCCCCTCTCCCCGTCGTTCACGGGGAGAGGGTGAGGGTGAGGGGCAGCGCAAACCTGCAACTTCTGGAAGCCACATTGATGACCTCTCATCCCTCCCTCCCCGCCACCATGGCCGCCGTGCTGCTCACCGGGCACGGCGGACCTGAAAAACTGGTCTACCGCACCGATGTGAAGGTGCCGGCCCCCGCCCCTGGCGAAGTGCTGGTCAAGGTCACCGCTTGCGGCATGAACAACACCGATGTCTGGGTACGCCAGGGCGCTTACGGCACTGAGGAAGATGCCGCGGCGGTGTCGACCTGGCGCCGCCAGGGCAACACGCTGAGCTTCCCGCGCATCCAGGGCACCGACACGGTCGGCAGCATCGTTGCCGTCGGGGCCGGCGTTTCGCCGGATCGCATCGGCGAACGGGTGATGGTCGATTTCTCCATCTACAACCGCGACGACGATTCCCTCGCAGACATCGATTACATGGGCCACGGCCGCGATGGTGGTTACGCCGAGTTCCAGACGGTGCCGGCCGAGAACGCGCATGTCGTCGACACTGACTTGAGCGACGTCGAGCTCGCCACCTTCTGCTGTGCCTATCTCACCGGCGAACAGATGCTGGAACGCGCTCGCCTCAAGGCGGGCGAGCGCGTGCTGGTCACCGGCGCCTCGGGCGGTGTCGGTTC
Source organism: Mesorhizobium sp. M0587 (assembly GCF_040320945.1). Taxonomy (NCBI): domain Bacteria; kingdom Pseudomonadati; phylum Pseudomonadota; class Alphaproteobacteria; order Hyphomicrobiales; family Phyllobacteriaceae; genus Mesorhizobium; species Mesorhizobium sp. M0587. Next base: position 22,836 of record NZ_JAMYQP010000015.1, on the reverse strand, counting down.
CGGCATCGTCCAACTGGCGCGGGCGCGCGGTGCCATTCCCTATGCCGTTGTCGGCAAGGGCAAGGAACAGGCGGTACTCGACATCGGCGCCGAGGCTGTCATCACTCGTAGCGTCGCCGACCTGCCGCACGCCGTGGCCGAAGCGACCGGCGGCCAGCCCATCGACGTGGTGGCCGACCTGGTCGGCGGTGCGATTTTCAACGACCTGTTGCGCATCCTTCGCCCCGAGGGCCGCTACACCACCGCCGGCGCGATCGCCGGACCGGTTGTGCAACTCGATCTCCGGACCATGTATCTGAAGCAGCTGCAGCTGCATGGCTCGAGCCAAGGCACGCGGGCGGATTTCCGCCGCATCGTGCGCTATATCGAGGAGAGGAAGATCCGGCCGCTGGTCGGCGGCGTCTACAGGCTCTCCGATTTCCACCGCGCCCAGGCGGACTTCATCGCCAAGGATTTTGTCGGCAAGCTGGTGGTGGTGCCCGACGCCGTCGCGGAGCGCCCGGCCTAGGCGGCCGCAGCAATCGCTACGCCATTTCGGGACGTCTTGACGCCTCGCGGATCGCCTTGTGCACGCCGCGCTGCAAATCCATGAAAGCCGGACTTTCCATGACCTCCTCGCGGCGCGGACGCTCGATGTCGACTTTGAAGGTCTGCGTGAAGCGGCCCGGGCCGATCCCCATGACGACGATACGGTCCGACAGGTAGACGGCCTCTTCGACGTCATGCGTGACAAACAACACGGTGAGCCTGTGTTCCTCCCAAATCTGGGTCAGGAGTTCCTGCATCTGATGCCGGGTCAACGCATCGAGCGCGCCAAAGGGCTCGTCCATCAAGAGCATCTTGGGCCGATAGGAAAGCGCACGCGCGATGGCGACGCGCTGTTTCATGCCACCCGAGAGTTCGGCCGGGTAGCGGTCGGCGCTACCCGACAGCTTGACGAGGTCGAGATGCTCGAGCGCGATCTTGCGGCAGGTCGAGCGGTCGTAGCCCGCGGCCTTGAGGGCAAACTCGATGTTCTGTCGCGCGGTCAGCCAGGGAAGCAGCGTGTAGGACTGGAAGACGACGCCACGGTCGAGCCCCGGCCGCAGGATCGGCGCGCCGTCGATGCTGAGATCGCCGGCGTCGAAGTCCTGCAATCCGGCCACGATCGACAACAGCGTGCTCTTGCCGCAACCCGACGTGCCGACCAGGGAGACAAATTCGTTGTCGGCAAGATCGAGGTTGATGTCGCGCAGCACTTCGGTGCGCCGCTCGCCCGTGCCGAAGCTCTTGTGCAGACCCGCGATCCGCAATTTGGGGGCGTTCATCGGCCGGTCCTCATTGCGAGTGGCCTTCCTGCCGGAAGAGCACCTTTTCCAGTGCCTTCATGACCTGGTCGGTGATGAGACCAAGCACGCCCAGGAGCAGGATGTAGCCGATGATGGTGTTCGTCTGGAAATAGCGCTGCGAAACGGTGATGCGATAGCCGAGACCCGATGTCGCCGCGACGAGTTCGGCCAGCACCAGCCACGTCCACGCCCAGCCGAGGCTGATGCGCAGCGTATCCCAGATGCCCGGCAAGGCGCTGGGAACGACGATGCGCGTCAGGATCTTGCGGTCCGGCAGGCCGAGGGTTCGGCCCAGGCCGATGAAATCGGCGGGAACCCGTTTCACGTTGTCCATGATCATCAGCACCTGCTGGAAGAAGGTGCCGATGAAGATGATCAGGAATTTCTGCGAATCGCCGGTGCCGGCCCACAGAATGGAGAGCGGCACGAAAGCGACGACCGGCATGTAGCGGATGAAATCCACCAGCGGCTCGATGGCCGCTTCCCACGACCGGAAACTGCCGATGAGCACGCCGATCGGTATGGCCAGCGCCGAGGCGAGCAGGAAGCCGATGGAGATACGGTAGATCGAGGTTTTGAGGTCCAGCCACAAGGTGCCGTCAGCCGCGAGCTTGGCGATCTGGGTGGCAACGCTGCCCGGCGACGGCAGGAAGATGGGTTTCACCCATCCCAGTCCGGTCGCCGCCCACCACGCAAGGCCAAGCCCGACAAAGACCGCCACCGCGATCATCAGGAAGCGGGACCTGGGGATGGGCACGCCGATCCCGGAGGATCGGCGGCGCGTCGCCTGTTTCGGGCCAGGCCCTGGTGCGAAGGTTTTCGCGGAAGGCTCCCCGGGCATCTGCGTTACCAACGCGATCCGGCCTTCGTCATTGCGCCGCCTTGACGAAAGACGGATCGATCATCTGCTCCGGCGTCACATCGGCCTGGAGCAGCTTGGCATTCTTGGCCGCCGCTTCCACGTCGGCGAATGTCTTGGTGGTAAAATCGCCGGTAAGCGCCGTCTTGTTCTCGGCGAGAGAGTAGTAACGCACGCCATCGAAGGCGGCGTTGAGGTCCTTGACGTCCGAACCGACGGCCTTGGCGATGATGGCGCGGCCACCTGGCGTATCGGCATTGTAATCCTTGAGCGCGGCGTCCCAGCTCTTGATCATGGCCAGCACCTGGCCGGGCCGCGACTTGATCACCTCGTCGCGCACCACCAGCACGTCGCTGATCAGGCCGGGATCCTCGCCGGCGGTGAAGAGCAGCTTGATGTCCTTGTTCTGCGCCATGGCGACAGTGAGGTAAGGTTCGTAGGTGACGGCGACCGGCACCTGGCCCGCGATCAAGGCGCTGCCGGCATCGGCAGCCGGCATCGGAACCGGCTTCACATCGTCGATCGACATGCCGTTCCTGGCAAGCGCGTATTTGAGCAGGATGTCGCTCGTCGTGCCTTCCTCGAAGGCGACCTCCTTGCCTTTGAGGTCCTTGATCGAGGTGATGTCCTTGCCGGCGATCATGGCGTCGGCGGTCATGCTGACGTCGAGCAGCAGAACGATCTTCACGGGCAGGCCGGCCGCGACCATGCCCATCGCCGTGTGGGTGGCGATGTTGGCGGCGTCGAGCTGGCCGCTTGCCAAGGCGGCGTTGATATCCTTGTCCTCGGCGAAATTGACGATCTGGACATCCGACAGGCCGTTCGCCTTGAACAGGGCCTTGGCGTCGGCGACATGCCATTGGCCATATCCGAGCCAGGGCTCGATGCCGATCTTGAACGTGCCTGCTTCCGGAGTGGTGGGAATGGCCGCATCGGCCGCGTGGGCTGCCGGGGCGGCTGCGAGCCCGACAGTGGCAGCCATCACAAACGCGCGAAATTGTGCTGTTAGGTTAGGCATCATCTTTGTTCCCCTTGATGATCAGACCGCTTTTTTCAACCTGGCATCCGGTCTGGTGAGATTGCGGGTTTCCGCTCTCGCGGCACTGTGCCTCGGCGTCTTACCTGCCACTCCATGGTGAAGTGCAAGGATATTTCAACGTCAGCTGGAGCGTATGTCAAGGCTGAAATACATACATGCATATACAAGTTGGAAAGACTCCATTTTCCGCATTAATCCCCTGCCGTCAGATGGATCTCGACGGGGAATAGCGGCTGCCTAGCGAGTAGCGGCTTCCGGCATAAGTCAGCTTGCTGATCGTCGCCACGACCGCGCCCGTCCAGGTGCGACGGTGCAGAAGCAGGCAGCAGCTACCGACTTCGATGCCCAAATGCCGGGCGGTCTCCTTGTCGGCCGGTATCGCGGAAATGATATGCTCGACCTCGGTCACCGGCGTCTTCTGCATGAGGTAGTCATAGGTTGCCGTCTTGGTGAAGTCCTGCTTGTCATAGTCGGGGATCAGGCTCGGATTGACGAAGCGCTCTTCCAGTTGCACCGGCAGGTCGTTCTCGAAATTGACGACGACGGAGTGATAGATCGAGACGCGCTTTGCAAACTCGAACGAAAGCGCCAGCTCCTTCGTCGGCATGATCGTTTCGAGAACGAGAACCTCGGAGCGATGCCTGTTGCCCCGTTCGACGATCTCTGCCGCGATGTTGTTGATCTCGATCAGCGTCGACTGCGGCCGAGGCGGCGCGATGAACGTTCCGACGCCCTGCAGCCGGATCAGAAATCCCGCGGCGGTCAACTCCCTCAAGGCCCGGTGAATCGTCATCCGCGACACGCCCAGCGAAGCCACGAACTCATTCTCGGACGGAAGCTTCCTATCCTTGCTCCACCGGCCCGTCCCGATATTGGTCAGGATGTAGTCCTTGACCTTCTCGTAAAGAGGACTGGCCGTATCGGGCAATTCGATCATCTTCAAAGTCCTTTCCGGCAAGGTATCGGAAACTAGGCATGCCCGACAGTTTGCCGCATCCGGATGATTGTCTTCAAGCCGTCGCTCTGCCCCGCCAACAACCGGTCATAGGCGGCTGGAACGTCGTCCAGGCCGATCTCGCGGTCGATCAGGGCCAGCAGCGGCTCGCTCAGTTCGCCGAGCATCCGCACGGCGTCGGGCAGTTCGTCGGCGAAGGCATGACATCCCAGCAATGCGATTTCGCGTTCGACCAGAAGATTGGGATCGATGTCGAGGCGGCCGTGGAATATGCCGACCATCGCTACCGTGCCGCCAGGATCGAGGACGCCGAGCAACTGGCCGAGTGCCGCGATGCTGCCGGTCGCCTCGACAGCCGTCAGCAACGGGGCATTGGCGGTTGCAGCGGCGATGGCATCGCGGTTCAGGTCGACGATCCTGGCACCGGTCACTCGCGCCACACGGGCGCAGCGGCCCTGGTTGCGGTCGGCGACAAGCACAGTACCTGCGAAGGTTCGGGAGAGCAGCAGAGCAGCAATGCCGCCGATCGTGCCGCAGCCGACGACCAGCACGGAGCCCGTCGTCTTCGGCAGCCGCCGCACCGCGTGCAATGCCACCGCCAGCGGCTCGGCCATTGCGGCGACCCGCTCGTCAAGCGCGGCATCGACGACATGCAGCAGCCGTGCGGGCAAGACCGCCTGCTCGGCGAAGCCGCCGTCGCAGATTTCTCCCACGAAACCCAGCGAACCGCAGAGGTGCCGTCTGCCGGCAAGGCATTGCGGACATTCTCCGCACCAGAACCGGGAATCGGCAATCACCCTGTCGCCGACGGCAACAGTATCCACGCCCTCGCCGATGGCGATCACCGTGCCGGTCAGTTCGTGGCCGGCCGTCGAGGGTGACCGGCTTATCCATTGCCCCGTCCGGTAATTATGCAGATCCGAACCGCAGATGCCGGCGGCATCGACCCTGAGCTTCACCCAGCCGGCATCCGGCGCACCCGGCATGGCGATATCCTCGACGCGCAGGTCGCCGGGTCCATAAAGTCGTGCGGCTTTCATCGCGATCGCTTCCACTCAGCCGGCGAGATAGCGATCGCGGATCTCCGAGACCGCGTTCTCATGCGAACTGAACCCTTCGTAGCGGGCGAGCCTGCGGGCATGCATCGCCAGTTCGGGATACGCGGCCGAGGTGACATAGCCGACCGAAGAGCGCTTGACGAAATCCGTCACCGAAAGCGGTCCATAGGTTCGCGCCCAGCGGCTGGTCGGCAGCACCGCATTCGGCCCGAGGACGAAGTTGGCAAGGGTCACCGGCGTATGAAGGCCCATGAGGATTTCGGCCGCCTCGGTGATGTGTCCGAGATGCGCGAACGGCTCCGTCGACAGGATCTCGAGATGTTCGGGCGCATAATCGTTGATGAAGCGGTAGCTGTCTTCCAGCGATGCGGTCAGCACGATGCCGCCGCGCTTTCCGGTCAGCACCGCGCGCGAGAACTCGACACGCTGCTCGGTCATCCGCGACCAGTGTTCCGGGATCGCCGCCAATGCGGCTTCGGCGACCTTGCGGCTGTGCGTCACCAGATAGGCCGAGGAATCCGGCCCGTGCTCGGCCTCGATCAGCAGATCGAGAGCGGCAAGGCCGCCGTCGATGCTGTCATCGGCAAAGATGATCGCTTCCGACGGGCCGGCCGGAAGACCTGTGTTGATGACCGAGGACAGGACGCTCTTTGCGGCGACCACCCAAGGGCTACCGGGGCCGACGATCTTGAGCGCAGGCTTCACCGTTTCGGTGCCGTAGGCGACGGCGGCGACCGCCTGGGCGCCGCCGCATTTGTACACGGTCTCGACACCGGCGAGACGCGCGGCGACCAGCGTCGCCGCATCCACCGAACCGTCCGATGTCGCCGGCGTCACGATGGCGATCTGCGGCACGCCGGCGATAACAGCCGGAACCGACGTCATCATGGTCACCGACGGAAAGGCGCCCTTGCCGCGCGGCACGTAAAGCGCGACGGACGCAATCGGCGTGTACCTGTCGCCGGCATAGGCGCCCGGCCGGACCTCCTTGAGCCACATGGTTTCGGGCTTCTGCTCCTCATGGAAGCGCCGGATGTTGTCGATGCCGAAGCTGATGCTCTCCACGACGTCTTTTTCGACCTTGTCGAACGCAGCGGCGAACTCCGCTTCCGAGACCTTCAGTTCCCCTTCGGCCACATTGGCCTTGTCGAACTCCCTGGCGAAGCGGATCAGGGCAGCGTCACCTTCCTCCCTGACCGACTGGATGATCGGGCGGACCTTTTCGACGAAGACCGACAGATCTGCCTCGGCACGCTTCAGCAGACTTGCCCGCTGGGTGGCATCGAGTGATGACAGATCGTGGAAGCTGATGTCGGACATGGGGTATTCCTTCTGTTAGGACGCAATGCGCCGGTCGGTCACATCCGCGGAGAACGCTGAGATAGAACCATGGCGAACTGCCTCAAATCGATGCGAGAAAACCACCATCCACCGGAATGGACTGGCCGGTTATGTAGGCTGCCGCATCCGACGCGAGGAACACGGCAACGCCGTGCAGGTCGCGCAAATCGCCGAAACGGCGCTGCGGAATCTTGGCGAGCATCGAGTGCTGCCATGCTTCGTTGCTGTAGAACACATCCGTCATCGCCGTCCTGAAATAGCCCGGGGCGATGGCGTTGACCCGAATGCCGAGCTCCGCCCACTCCGCCGCAAGGGCGCGGGTCATGCCCAGCAGGCCCGACTTCGACGAGCCATAGGGCACCGCGGTGGGGATTCCGACCTGCGATGTCAGCGAACAGAGATTGATGATGGCGCCGGACCGCCCGGCGTCTCGCATCTGTCGCGCGGCGGCCTGCGCGCAGAAGAACGCACCCTTGAGATTGGTGTCGACGATCCGGTCCCACAGGGCCTCATCGACATCGAGCGATGGCCGAACCTCTTCCATCCCGGCATTGTTGACGAGAATATCGAGACCACCGAGCAGGCCGGCTGCCTCGTCGGTGGCCGCCCGGCACCGGCCGACATCGGTGACGTCGAGAGCGATGGCGTGCGCAACCCCACCGGCCGCGCGGATGGCTGCCGTGGTCTCCTCAAGGGACGCCAGGCTGCGCGCCGTGACGGCGACGTCGGCGCCGGCGGCGCTGAGGGCCTCGGCGATGCTGCGCCCGATGCCACGGCTGGCGCCGGTCACAAGCGCCTTCCTGCCCGACAGGTCGAAAAGAGAAGCATTGCGCATGTGATCCTCCTTGCCGGCGTCGGCCTCGGTGCCGGTTTCGAGACTAGCAATCGCAGCTTATACATACAAGCATGTACATATTAGTTGGACTACCGATGACCGCCGAGGCGGCAACGCGCAACCGCTCGAACACGTCGCTCAAAGCCCTTGCAAGGCGAGATCGAAGAGCAGATCAAGCTCCCGGTCTTCGTCCGGAACGACATCCCCGCGGCGGTCCAATGCATGTTTGGCGTTGCAAAGCGGCTGGACGATTGTTTGTTCTTCTACCTCGGAGCAAGGCAGCAGGTCAGCACGGGCGCGGAGGTGGCATATTGACTTCGGCCATCCTCGGCTTCCCTTGTGGCGGATGTCATGAGAACCCACCATATGCTTGAAAGCAGTCCGCCCAAGAGCCTCTATCGCGAAACGGCCGGCCACACCGGCGACTACCCCGCACTCGGCGGCGCACAACGAGCAAGGGTCGCCATTGTCGGCGGCGGCTTCACCGGTCTTTCGACCGCCTTGCACCTGGCCGAAGCCGGCGACGACGTTGTCGTGATCGAGGCCTGCCAGCCGGGCTGGGGGGCCTCGGGCAGAAACGGGGGTCAGGTCAATCCCGGCCTCAAATACGACCCCGACACGATCGAGGCGATGTTCGGCCCCGATCTCGGCCGGCGGATGGTCGACTTTTCCTATGGCGCACCGGATTTCACGTTCGATCTGATCAAGCGCCTGTCGATCGACTGCGAGGCGCGGCAGAACGGCACTGTCCGTGCCGCCATCCGACCGAAGCCGGCGACCGCGGTGCGGGCTACAGCCGGGCAATGCGAGCGGCGCGGGATGCCAGTCAGCATGCTGGACGCAAAGGCGATGGCGGCGCGAACCGGCGCGGACAGATACATCTGCGGCATGTTCGACGCCCGCGGCGGCGACCTCCATCCGTTGAAATATGCCCTTGGCCTGGCAGCCGCCGCGCAGAATGCCGGAGCGCGGATATTCGGCGGCAGCGAGGTTCTTTCACTGAGCAGGGAGGCCGGACGGTGGATCCTCAAAACCGCGAGCGGTTCTGTCAGCGCCGAGAAGGTTGTTGTCGCGACCAACGGCTATACTGGCGACCTGTGGCCGGGTCTGAAGCAATCGCTCGTCCCGGTGTTCAGCGCCATAGCGGCGACCGAACCGCTGTCGCCTGTGGTCGCAGCTGCCATTCTCCCCGAAAGACCGGTCGTCTATGAAGCCGGCAACATCACCGTCTACTATCGGATCGACGCGCGGAACCGCCTTCTCATGGGCGGCCGCGGACCGATGAGGCCGATCGAAAATGCCGCCGCCGTCGGCTATCTCACCGACTATGCGCTGCGGCTCTGGCCGGCGCTTGCGGGAACGCGCTGGACACATGGCTGGAACGGCCGGGTTGCGATCACCAAGGACCATCTCCTACACGTTCATGAGCCGCAGGACGGCATCCTGGTCTGCCTTGGCTATAATGGCCGCGGTGTTGCCATGGCCTCGGCAATGGGCAGCGCTTTGGCGCGGTGTCTGCGCGGTGACGAGACCGTGCCGTTTCCCATGCCGATATCGCCGCTGAAACCGATCCGGTTTCACCGTTTCTGGCCAGTCGGGGTGAAGGCGGCGATCCTTTCGGGGCGGCTGAAGGACCGGATCGGCTTATGACGTAGAGGGCCGGCCCGACCTGATCGTCTGGCGTTCAGCTCAGTCGGTCACGCATTCTTCCCCCGCAAGCTGTCCGCGAGTGCGGAAAGCGTGTCAGCAAGTTGCCTCGCAACGTCCGGGGGCGGCAGCGGCACTTTGAGATTTTGCGCGCCGGTGGCTGGATCGCGCTCAACCCATGAATGCGCCGGGGCGTTGGGATCGTTGGCGGCCGCCAGCGCGGCGACAAATTGAGAGCCGAACTGCACCAAGACTTGCCATGGATCGGGATCTGTATCGCGCTGTGGTGCTCCGGCCCCATCAGTGCGCGCGACCACCGTCTCGGCGCTTGCATCCGCATCTGCATCTTCGCCGGATCCGGCGTCATCAGTGGCGATATTCCGCACTTCCTCAGCCGGTGTGACGGCCTCGCCCTCACCCATGCGTCCAGTGACATTTTCCACATCTTTCATGAAGCGGTTCAGACGCGAACCGCCGAGCGAAATCTCGCCGCTGCCGCCATCGAGAATTCCTGCCGACAGCGAGCGTTTGAACGCCAGCACCGAAAGCATTCCCTCCTCGATGCTGCCCTTCGCCACGAAATTGACGACTTGCACTGGCCGCACTTGGCCCATGCGATGAATGCGCGCTATGCGCTGTTCGAGGATTGCCGGGTTCCACGGCAAATCCATGTTCACCAACGTCGAGGCATGCTGCAGATTGAGGCCCGTGCTGCCGGCATCCGTGGACAGGAACACGCGGCAGGTGGGATCGTGGCGAAACCGCTCAACCAGAGCCGGGCGTTTGCCCGAGGGCACGCCGCCGTGGAAGCTGACGTAACCAAGCCCACGCGCTTCGAGACGGCGGATGACGATATCATGGGTCCGCGTCCATTGTGAAAACACCACCGCCTTGGCTTCGGGCTCGGCGAACAATTTGTCAAAGAGTGCCGCCAATTCGTCGGCCTTGACGCCATGGTCGGTTTCGCGGTCCAGCAGATAGGTGCTGTTGCACGACATGCGCATGTTCTGCAGGGCACTGGTCAGCCGCCGCTGGTCCATGTCCGACAGGAACCTGGCCTTGCGCCAGCGCTGGACGATTTTCGCCACCACGTCGGCGTTTTCCTGATGATAGAGCATTTGCATCTCTGTCATTGGCACCAACAGGTTCTGGTCGGTCCGGGTGGGCAGTTGCCGCAAAACCTCGGATTTGCGCCGGCGGATCATGACCGGCGCCAGCGTTTGGCCGATCTTCTCCAACCCGGTATAGCCGGTGACGCGCCCGGCTTCGTCCTTGACCTGATGCTCATGCAGCAGCTTCCAGGTCGGTCCCAGCCGGTGCTGATCGACAAACTGGACGATGGAGACCAGTTCCTCCAGCTTGTTTTCCAAAGGCGTCCCGGTAAGCACGATCGCGTAGGAGCTATCGATGCGTTTCAAGGCACGCGCTGCGATTGTGTTCCAGTTTTTGACCCGTTGCGCCTCATCGACGATGACCAGTTCGGGTCCCCATGCGGCGATCAGGTCAAGATCCGGCTTGAGCTTCTCGTAGTTTGTGATCTTGCAGAAACCGTCCGAGGCGTAGTCCTTCTGCCGCTGCGCCCGGCCGCCGTTGATGACACGTGCCGCATCCTCGCCTTTGCGGCCCGAAAACCGCATGATTTCGCTTTGCCACTGGTATTTGAGCGAGGTCGGACAGACCACCAGCACTTTCGAGACGCCAAAATGGCGCGCCAGTATTTCCGTCGCGGCAATTGCCTGTATCGTCTTGCCCAGCCCCATATCGTCACCGATCAGTGCCCGGCCGGTTCGCACCGCGAACAGCGCACCCTCCGCCTGATAGGGGTAGAGCGGCACTTTCAGGAATGCCAGCAGGTCGGGATCGGCGGCTCCGCGTGGGAACAGTTGTTCGAGCTTTGCGGCGCGCCGGTCCGCATCTCGCCTTCCAGCGATGAAATCGAGCGCATCGTCATAGGCCCGCAACTCGTGACCACACTTCGACACCATCGCCATAAAACGCTCAAGCTCGCCAAAGCGATCGTCTGGCAGCATCCCGTCGCGTTCGGCATCGAACAAACCGGCGGCAGCGGCGCTCACCGCCGGCGGGCAGTCCGTTCCGGCGCGAAAATGCACGCGGCGCTTGCCTTCGTTGCGCAAATACAACTCGGAAAATGCAGGCTGGTAGCCGCGCGCAAATGCTGTCTTGGCGCCGCGCTTTTTCTTCAATTTGGCCAGGGTGAATTCGAGGTGCTTGCAGGTGCCCAATTCGCTGGTGGCGTAATCGGGGCACGAACAGAAATTGCCACCTGGCCCCAAGCCTCGGATCGCGACGCGGTAAGTGGATTTCGAAGCTGGATTACTGACCCGAAATTCGGAGAAAAACGGTTCGCTGGTCAGATTTTCAAGCCCGAAATCCTGCTCGCGACCAAACTGGCGGCGCAAGCCGCGTTGCCAGTCCACCGGCGATAGATCGGCGGGCGCGTGGGTGCGCGAGAGCTTAGGTTCGCTGTTCGGCTTGGTCGCGGATTTCAGGCTTTGGCGGTTGGATTTCATCGAAATATTGTTCCAGAAATTTCTCACGAGAAATCAGGCGCAGATGCGGGCGACTCAACTGCGTAACCGAGCGACCGATATCCCGTTCTCCGCTTTGCCGCCATGCGCGCCAAGATCGGCACCTGTTCGTCGACATAGTCGACGACGAGAATCTCGGTCTTCCTGTCATGCAGGCGGTGGAGGCGACCGACGTACTGAGCCAGCGTGCCTCTCCAGGAAATGGGCATCGTGAGGAAGAGCGTGTCAAGCCTCTGATCGTCGAAGCCCTCGCCAAGATAACGTCCCGTGGCGATAATGAGCCGTTCCTGATCGTCAGGCACTCGAAGGACCGACTCTGAAAGCTTGCGCTCAGCCGCAGGCATCCCGCCCCGCAGAACGACAAGATTGCGCACGAACCGGGAAAACCGTCTCTGGAGGTATTCGAGATGATCCCTCCGCTCGGTGAGCACGACAGGTGATCGCCTCGCCTCCAGCGCTTTCAGTACGTCGTCGAAGATCAGGTTGTTGCGCGGCTCGTCCTGCGCGATGGCCGCATAGATCGCTGGCATGGAAGGACGATCCGAGGCTGCCAAAACTGGCGGCAATTGAAACGCTGTCGATCGATGTTTCGCCCGATAAACGATCCCGTGTCCGGCCGTCTGCACGCGAGCATCAACGCGATGTCGAACGGGTCCACATTGCATGAAGATGATCGGGTGATGCCCATCTTTCCGAGTCACGGTCGCCGATAGCCCGAGGACATAGCGTGATTTTGCCCGCCGGGCGACAAGCTCAAAGCTCGCTGCCGAAAGATGGTGACACTCGTCGACGACAAGATGACCGTAATCCGCCACCATGTCCGATACTTCACCGCGACGCACTAGGCTCTGGATTAGCGCGACATCGATGATACCGGTCGGCTTCCTGCGTCCGCCCCCGACGATACCGATGTCCTTCGGATCGACATCGAGAAATGTCCTCAGCCGCTCCATCCATTGGGTGAGCAACTCGCGACGATGGACGAGAACAAGCGCATTGCACGCCCGTTCAGCAATAAGTGCGGCCGCCACAATCGTCTTGCCGAAAGCCGTCGCTGCTGCCAGTACGCCATAGTCATGCGGCGTGAGTGCATCAAATGCCTTAACTTGGGGGGCTTGCAACGTCCCCTGGAATCGCACTCGGCCCGGAAGCGCATTGCCGATCACCCGGAGATCATTCACTTCCACGTCGGCACCCTCACCACCGATCAGCTCAATGGCTTCGTCGAGGCACCCTCGCGGCAATCCTACGTGACGCGCATGAATTTCGGCGCAAGATATGATTCGGGGCTTGCCGAAAGTTGGGATCCGCATGGCTTGCGCACGATAGAACTCAGGATTTTGGAAGGCGGCCAAACGTATGAGCCGTGCTGTCATCTCCGACGGCAAGCCGGTCCGGTCGACGTAGATCTGATCCGCGACCACGATGGTGATCTTGCTCGGCAAGGGAATGCCGATCGGCCTCACTTTTGGACGCCGTGATGGCGTCATGCGCCACGGCTCGCCCACTTCGTCGTCTTCGACCGGCATTCGTACACCCAAAACGCGGCCGCGCATCTCTGCGTCTGTGACAATTTCCGACGCAGCATTGGCGGATAGCCGGGGCATCGCCGCCAGGAATGCCCATTGGTCCTCATGCGGGCGAAGATCCTTGTCGATAAAGACGCTATTGCCGCGTTCGCGCGCCCTGCGCTGCAAAGGCAAGGCGATCAGATTGCCGAACCCGCCGACCGGCATGGTGTCCTGGCTTGGAAAGAAGCGATCGTATGAGGCAAAGCCGATCTCGGGACGGCGTTCCATGGTTTCAGTCAACATTGCAGCGCCAAGCTGTCTCGCTGTGCGAGCCGGAATCGGCTCGGAAAAGAAAATCCAGATGTGACCTCCATTACCGGACCGAGAACGCTCAAGGGCGGCCGGCACCCCATTGGCACGGCATGTTTCGACCATGGCTAACGCATCGGCCGCCCAATCCTCTCCATCGAAATCCGCGACAAGAAACCAACAGGTCTCGTCAGGAAGCAGCGGATAAACGCCAGCGACGAAGTCACTGGCGGATGAGCCTAGGCTGTCGCCGCGTAAGTGCTTTTCGATCACGTCGTCTGAGACTGGGATGAAGGCTTGATGAAGGCATTGGCCGCATTTGACCTTGGGCTTGCCGCATATTCCCCTAACCCACTCATTGGCGCAGGCGGGCGCATAACCAGACCTGGCGACCTTCTGATTTTCCCATCGGAGAGCGAATACGTCAGGACGACCTGCAAAGAGGCGCCGAAAGAGCGCGATCTTATCGGTGCTGGAGGACGTCGTCGTGACGGTCAGTGCGTCTCTGACGGTGTTTGGCTGATGCTCTACCCGCGCTATAGCGGCGTGCTGGTTCAAGAGATCGCCCAACTCTGCCTCGAGCTTGGTACGTTCAGCCATAATCGCGGCTATTTTGGTTCGAATCCGCTCGATCTCGCGCTCAATCTCGGTGCCACCGCTCGACACAGAACAATCTCCTTCAGATGCGTGCGGCGGTTCGGCGAGCCAAACGCCGGCTTGGTCTCAATGCCTCAATGTCGTAACAACGGCAACCGGCGCGCTGACCAGACACGCGGATTTGCGCGCCATGATGATCCGGATCGCGCGGCGCTTCTCCTCCTCGATCCCTATCGCCTCCACCAAATAGATTGCGTTCGACCTCTATATTCGATAGATGTCGATCGCAATTTAATTGCGGAGATCGACTATGCGCGTCACTCGCATTCAGGCAGAGAAAACCGGCAATCGGTAATCAATGTGGCGAGCCGCCTGTTTCGGAAGCACGGCTTTGACGGCATCGGACTCAAGGACCTGATGGAGGGTGCCGGGCTGACGCAGGGCGCGCGTTTTACAAGCAGTTCGCGTCCAAGGACGACCTGGCGGCGCAGGCGTCCGGGCGGACACTTCGTCAACGATCCCGACCTCGCCCAGGATTTTCTGGATGCGGCAACCGCGCAGGTTCGCGCAATCGTCGCCGCCTGAGAGGAATGGCTAATCTTTGCCATCCGCGCGGGTCCGCACGGAACCAAGCCACGGTGTGGGCCGCGCTGGGCTCGCACCCAATGATAGGAGAATAGATGCGACGGATTGTTGTCACAGGAATGGGAGCGGTCACGCCCCTTGCCGCAAAAGTCGAAGCGTCCTGGTCGCGGCTCCTGGCCGGGCGCTCGGGCATCCGGGGACTTTCGGACGATGTGGCGCGAGACCTGCCGGCGAAGGTCGGCGGAATGGTTCCTTCGTCGGAAGAAGACCCCGAAGCTGGTTTCGATCCGAATACCGCCTTTGCGCCGAAAGACCAGCGCAAGGTGGACCGCTTTATTCTCTTCGCCATGGCGGCGGCAGAGGAAGCAGTTGCCCAGGCCGGGTGGGCACCTGTCTCGGAAGCGGACCGCTTGCGTACAGCCACGATCATCGCCTCGGGGATCGGGGGATTTCCGGCCATAACGGAGGCGGTGCGCACGGTCGATCAGCGCGGCGTCCGCCGCCTATCGCCCTTTACGGTACCGTCCTTCCTGGTGAACCTCGCGGCGGGCCACATCTCGATCCGCTACGCCTTCAAAGGTCCAATCGGCGCACCGGTGACTGCATGCGCGGCCGGCATCCAGGCGATCGGCGACGCGGCTCGTCTCATCCGCGCCGGAGAAGCCGATGTTGCCGTGTGCGGCGGAACGGAGGCATGCATAAATACGGTCAGCCTCGGTGGTTTTGCCGCGGCTCGTTCGCTTTCGACCTCCTTCAACCACCGTCCCGACGAGGCCTCTCGGCCATTCGACACGTCGCGGGACGGGTTTGTCATGGGCGAAGGGGCCGGCATCCTGGTCATCGAGGAATTGAGCCATGCGCTTGCGCGCGGCGCCAAACCGCTTGCCGAGCTTGTTGGTTACGGCACGACGGCGGACGCTCACCACGTCACATCCGGTCCCGAGGACGGCGACGGCGCGCGCCGAGCCATGGAGATCGCCATTGCCCAAGCCGGCGTTTCGGCGCGTGAGATTCGCCACCTCAATGCGCACGCGACCTCCACGCCAGTCGGAGATCTGGGAGAAATCGAGGCGATCAAGAGGCTCTTCGGCACAGATCTCGCCATAGCTGTCAGCGGAACAAAGTCGGCGACCGCACACCTGCTCGGCGCCGCCGGCGGGCTTGGTGCCATCTTCACGATCCTGGCGCTCAGAGACCAGATAGCGCCTCCGACCCTTAATCTGAAAGTTCCAGATCCGGCAGGCGAGGGCATCGACTTCGTCGCAAACCAGGCGCGGCCGATGGCGATGGAGTATGCGATCTGCAATGGCTTCGGCTTCGGAGGAGTCAACGCCAGCGCGTTGTTCCGACGCTGGACGGATAAGCAGGGCGACGGGAGCACGATCCAGTAAATACTGAGTGCCTCCTGCCATCGGGTCATTTCGCCGGCGCCACAGCGCTACAAGAAAGGACAGAATGCGCTCCGCAGGACGGTGCACGTGAAACGCGACGGATGAGATGGTCGAGAAGCCAGGGTGACCCGAGCAGCCCCTTCGCGCCGGCGTTCCGCAGCGATCGTCAGCTGTGGAGATGCGTCAGTTCGAATGCGGCTCCGCCCTGGGCGCCGGAGATGCGCTGTTCGGCGGACCGGAACATGTCCGCGAACTCCACCTCGGTTTCAAACACCACGCCGCCGACTTTGATGGTCAGGGCATCCTCCATTCCCTTTGGTGCGAAATAGACTTGCGCGACACGCATCCGGATACGCTCGCCAATTTCCTTGGCTTCTGCTTCGGTCGCACCTGAGAGGAAAACCCCGAACATCGAAGTCCCCATGCGTCCAACCAGATCCTCTGCGCGTACCGATGATCGTATGGTCGAGGCGATGAGCCGCAAGGCCTCGTCGCCCCATTCAAGACCAAAGCGCAGGTTGATGGACCGCAGATGTTCCGGATGAATGACCAGGAAGGCGCCCGATCTCGGACCTGACGCTGATGGCCTTGCTGTTCTTCTTTCGACCATCGACGTGAAGACCGCTCCGTTCAGGCAGCCTGTCAGGGCATCGAAGGTAGCTGACTTGTCGAGTTCCCGGCGATAGCGACGGACCTCCACCTGCTTCAACCCAAGGAACAGAAAAAGCGGAACACCAAGGATGACAGGCAACAGGATTGCCGTGACCATGCTGCGCCCAAACGGCGTCAGTACCTGCGAGAACAGGAGCAGGTAATTCAGGCCAACGGAAAGGGCCAAAATTCCCGCGGTTCCCAGAAAGGTCAGCCAGGCAACGCCTTTCCATGCCCGGGCGGTGGTCACCATAGTCTTTGTCACTGGCCGATCTCCTGTGGATGGGCTGGTATAGGGCCGGCGTGCTGCAATTTCAGTTTAGAGGAACCTTGCAATTTGATCGATCGGCGGAATGAATCATCGAGACCGCGGACAAAAACGGTTTGCCCTGGGAGAAGGCTGCGCCCGCGACGGTTAACAAAATATCAGAGACCGGGTGGCTGACTATGGTGCTGGGCCGAATATCCCCATCTGCGCGTTTCTGGCTGTCGCCTCCGCTTTGCCATAGATGCCGCTCGGCAGCGCCATCGCCCAGCCGTTCGAGACAAGCCAGGCGCCGACATCCTGCTTGCCCAGGCTGCACGGTGCGGCGATGGCAAAACGCTCGACGGCAGGCGGCACGAAACACTTCAGCGACCGTCCCCTTAACCAGGAATTGAAAGCGGCGCGTGCGCGCTGGCCGCAAGGCCAGGTGACGCCGTGAAACGAACACGCTCTGTCGAGGTCGATGCTCTGCACCCCGCTGATGATTACCTTCCGGCCCATCGATTCGAAGATCGCCGACGATGTGGCAACCGGGCGGTAGAGCAGTAGCTCCCGCCAATCCCCAGGCATCGGCGTCTTCGGGGGCACGGCGAGACCGAGTTCGCTGAGCGGCGGACGGGGCTCGACCCTTTCGATCTCCGTGGGATCAAGCCGGGGCGGAGCGATGAGGCCTTGAGCAACCTTGCGTACCGGTCCTCGGTGCCGTGCGTCGGTAGCCGGCGCAGCCGGTCGTCGGATCGGTCGCGTGCCGTCACTATCGTGCGAAGGGGCCAGCACAGGATTGCGCGAAAGCACCAAGACGGGCGGACCGACCGAAAGCATCCTTCCGGCCTCGACGATGAGCAGGACACCGCTCAGAAGCAGGAGACTTCCGAGCCCTATCGCCAAGTGGCTGCGGTCAAGCCTGCCCATCAGCTCGAACAGGTTCCCAGGGCTTCTCGCCGGTCAAAAACCCGACGTCGATTTCGCAACCAGCTTGAGAGCACCTTTTTCAATCCGATAGAACGGCATCGATCGTTCGCTGGATCCGTCAGCCCGAAACCGAAACAGGCCTGTCGACCCACGAAACCCGTTTGGATTCTCGAGAACCTTTTTGCTGAAGCCATCGGGCCCGACCGCGCTGGCGATCCCTGCCGTCAGGGCAACCATGTCATAGGCGTAGGCGACGTTGACGTCGGCCGGGTAGTTATATGTCGTCCTGAAGCGGTCGGCGATCGGCCCGGTTTCGCGCGAATCGAGCGTGGCGATGTATGCCCCCTCGAACAGCGGATCCACGGGATGCTCCAGCCAACGGTTCGTTCCGACCACGGAGATCGCTTTTCCCGGAATGCCCTTTGATTTGAGAGCGGCAAGGATGGGCGAGGGACTGCCGTTGCCGCTGGCCACGATTACGGCGTCGGGGGTTTCCACGAGTGAGCCCATTTCGTCCACCGCCTTCGCGCCACCGTCGCCGGCCGAATACGGGACAGTGACCGTGAGTGCCGCGCCATAGATGCTGAGGCTGTTTGCGACCCGCTTCTCCACGGCGCTGGCGTCGGGGCCGGCTGCGACGAGCAATACAAACTTCTTGCCGCCTTTCGCGGCTATTCCCGCGGCGCCCGCCGCGGCGCTGTCGGCTTCGCCAAGGAGCACGGCATAGACCCCGGCGCCGCCCGCGAAATTGTCGGCAAGCGCCAGAACCGGTGGCCGCTGCGGTCCGGACAGCGTGGCAATATGCTGGGCTGCCGGCAGCTCGGTTGGTCCGATGACGACTTTCGATCCCGTCGTTATGGCCGTTACCGCCAATTTGCTGGCCTGCGCGCTGTCGCCTTTCGTGTCCTCTACCGTCAGTGTAAGCAATCCGCTGCCGATATCGGTCATCGCCAGCTTGGCGGCATCGAGCATCTTCCTGCCGTTTTCCCCTGCCGTTCCGGGGGCGGACAAAGGCAGCAACATCGTGATCTTTGTCGGACCGGAGCCCAGCGACTGGGTCGCCTGTGCCGTGACGGCACCGGCTTCGCCATTCTGCCCGGCGGGCACGGCGATCGCCGCCGGATCGAGCGCTTCGGAAACGCCGCTTTTCGACTGGCAGCCAGACAATGCCATGGCGAGCGCAAAGGCGATTGCCCGCGGACAGTGGACCTGTCGGCCAGCTTCCATGATTGCTCCACCCCCTATGTGCCGCCGGGTATTCTTCCCGGTCTGGTCATAACGCATGTTTACGGCCGACTTGCCATGCTGTCTGTAATTCTTTATCCGCCGAAAAGCTTGGCCCTGAGCGCCTTGATCTGTCGTGCTTGCCCGGCGGTCCGATAGTCGGCGCATTTCATGTATCGTGGCCCGGGCACGAACACGCGGCGCACGCACACACCCCTGCCCTGGGCAGGAGCGCCGCCATCTCCTGCCGTCGGGAACGCCGAAAAGCCGAAGGTCGCCACCGGCAAAGGTCCGGTCACCTCGTACCCTTCCCTGGCCAGGATTGCCCGTGCGCGCTGGCAGTAGCGGACGGAAAGCGCCGAGAACCGGCTTTCATTGTGTCCGGCGCGATACTTCATGACGGTGGTGCACAGGTCGCCCGCGGCGAGGCTGTTTGCCTGGGCAAGATATCTGACGCCGAGCGCGATGTTGGTCGCAGGCGCGCTCAGATCATCGAGCGAGCCCCGAAAGCCGAGCATTCTGGCCGTGGCAGGCATCACCTGCATCAGGCCGATTTCGCCGTCGGCCCCTTGCACGCCGGGATCGAACCCGCTTTCGATCTCCATGACGGCATGCGCCAACACGGGCTCCAGGCCGTAGAGGGAAGCCTGACAGGTCGCGAACGCCTTGAACGTCCGCCGGGTCCACTGCGCGGCCGCCTCGCAATTCGTCGGCCGCGTCACGCCGGACGACGGATGCTGTTCGATGCGAGGCCGTTCCAGCCAGTTGGCGCGGGCCGGCGTGACGATTTGGCTAAAGCCGATCAAAGCGATCGTTCCAGCGATCGCCCTCAAAAATGTTGCGTCGGCGCTCATGACGGCCAACAGGCGTGGCTTGGCCTATGCGGTCAGTGCATGTACTCGACCATGCGATCGTGGAAACACTCGCATTTGTTGAGCGTGTCTTCGTCCTTATAGCTCGTCTTCAGGTAGCCATAGGCCATGCCGCAGGCGACCTTGGCCTCCGACGCCCAGACGAAAACCGGCCGGGACGAGTTGATCCACTCCGAGCTGTTGGCGACCGCGACCGACTCGTCCATCAGCTTGACCACCTGCTCCCTAAGATCGACGATGTTGTCGTTCAGCACCAGGTTGGACGTGCCGACGGTGCGGCAATAGTCGACCGAAGGACCTTCGATGATGTCGGCGGCGTTGAGGCCCGTCGACAAGATCGACATCAGGCCAGCCCCGAAAGCCACACGCAAAAATCTTTTCATGTTTCTCACCCCGTCCCTTTCGCCCCTTAGGCCACGTCCGTCTTGGTGCCGTGGCTGTCATCGTAGAGTATTTTAACTGCTTCGGCGGCGCTGTGGAACGTGTAGTTCTCCAGCACGGCGACCGTATGATAGTTGTCGCCGCCGCCATCGGTATCAACCTTGACTTCGGCGTTCGCCGCATTGGCCGAAGACTGCGCGATCTCCAAGAAACCGCCGGCTTCGAGATCGACGACGCCCGCCAGGCCCTTGAGCAGAGCGGTAAGGTCGATCTTGTCGCCGTTGGCTCCATCGTGGAAGTCCGCGATCAGATCGGCGGCGTCGAGCGAGGCAATGGCGAAGGTCTTCGTACCATCAGTGGCAACGGACGGCTCAGCCGGTGCAACAAGTGAGGTGTCGAGTTCGACCTCGACATAGTTGCCGGTCGTGCCGTCGGCCATCTGGAAGGTTCCGTTGCCTGTCACGGTCTGTCCGTCGATTTCGCCAACAGTCGGAGTAGCCGCTGTGCTGATGGAGACGATACCGTTATCTGCGAGATGTGACAATTCCCCAGCGTCGCTGATGCCGTCGGCGTTGGCGTCCTTCCAGATCAGCAGGCTGTCGAATACGGCGTCGTTGTGGTCGATAACGCTGTCATGGTTGCTGTCGAGCGAAGCCAGCGCTGCCGCGCCGCTGGCAAAGTTGCCACCGCCGAAGGCCGGCGTGAACAACTCGGTGCCGTCGTCGATCTTGCCGTCATGGTTGAGGTCGATCGCCAGCATGCCGTCGTTCGAGGTGTTCCATGCGACCTGATCCTTCGTGCCATCGCCATTCATGTCGAACTGGACCCCGTGGTTGAGGTCGGAGAAGGCGAAGCCATCATGATTGACGTCAAGAATGATGGGGTCGGTGGCGCTATTGTAGACAACGAAATCCGTGACGGTGACCGCGTTGAGCTGCGCGATTGTGGTGATGTTGTCGAAGGTTGCGACCTTGGTGCGGTCCGCAGCGTCGTTCCAATTCGTATCGAACCAAAGTTCGCCATGTACGGTGGTCGAGTTGAAGACAAGCACATAGGTGTTGGCTGCCATCGCGGCTGTCGCCGCCGCGATCTCGGCTGACGTCTGCGCCACGTTGATTTGAACGACGTGCGCCGAGTCGCCGGCTGTGAGGGCGGAGATCGATCCCCGCACCGCAAAGTCGCTGGCATTGAGGGTCGCGCCGGCGGAGGTTCCGATCGTATTGACGAAATTGACGCTGCCGCCTCCGGTCGAATTCGTGTCCAGCAGACCGATCTTGTCCGTCCCGACCACGAAGTCCTTGATGGTATCCGTCCCGGTGTTGGTCGCCAGCCGGAATTGATCGATACCGGTGCCGCCAATGAGGACATCGTTACCGCCGCCGCCGCAGATCGTGTCGTTGGCGGAACCTCCGGTCATGATTTCATCGCTTGCTGTGCCTTGCAGCGTATAACCAGGACCTTCGCCGCCCTGCAGGAGGACGCTCAGCGTAGCTGGCGCACTTACGTCACCATCCCCATCCCGCGCCGCAATATCGAAGTGGAGCGGCTGATCTTCGGGGACGACAGTCGTGACGAGCTGTACCCCGTCAATTCTGGCATTTCCCTTGCCGTTCTGGTCGGTAAACCATACTTCGATCGACGCGAACTCGCCCGGCGGGTTTATTGTAATGAATCCGGTGCTCGGCGACTGTACAACCGTAAAGGTTTGAGAACCCGATCCAGCGTTGAAGCCAGTACCCCCCGAAATCGGATTTCCATTCGCGTCGAACGCGCGCCAGTTGACCACCATGGTCGTGGTGCCGCCGCCGCCGTTTCGATCCATCTCGAACGTCAACGCGTCCGCAACTGTGGGATTTCCGTTTGATGTGACCTTAACAAAGAATCCTTCGTTGTTCTCGATCGTCGTTTGGTCTGTTGAACCACCTATGCCGAAACCAGTACCTGTCGGCTTGACGTTGTCAGCGTTGTCACCTTGGCCTAGGTCGACCAAAGTCGTTCCGTTGAAGATACCGCCATTGAACGTCAGCTCGTAACTGCCGGCAGGTACCGTCAATGTCTCACCGCCGCCGCCACCAATTGCCGAGCTGAAATCGAGTGGAATGGAGATGACAGGACGCTCAGTGTAGGTCAGGGTATAGGTGTTGTCGGTATCATTCAGGCTGAGTTTGAAAAACTCCTGGGTTTCGCCCGCGTCATGGATGCCGTCATTGTTGGTATCGATGAAGGCCGTAAGCGTTTGACCGTCGGTTGACAGAACTTCGACAATCCCAGGCAGGTTATCATAGCCGGTGATGACCAGCGCGGAACCGGCATCCGGCCCATCTGCTCCATACTGAACATCGATATGGCCGGTAACAGTGCCAGTCGTATTAGCTGCGATTGCATTCTGGATCGAATTCAGCACAGGCACGTCGTCTTGCACATTGATATTGACGATGCCGGTGGTGGCGTCGCCGTCGGTATCGGTCGCGACGACCCCGACATTGCCGATCGAGCTGATCTGAGCACCATTTGCCACAATGTGCTG